>DASVTJ010000590.1:0-3368 GCA_036387635.1 Duganella sp. | reverse complement strand
AAGCAGCTGATGGCCTTCTCGCATTATCCGACGATGGACTTCTACGCCAACCAGACCGACGCGATGAAGGCGGTGTTCAAGCCGGGCGCGTTCCAGACCGCGCGCGTGCCGGCCGTGGCCACCACCAGCGCGCTGGCCGCCACCGGCTTGCCGCTGCACATGGGCGGCCACATGCACTTCAACGGCACCAACGATTACCGCGACGCCGCCGGCAACTATCTGGTCAACGTGCAGTCGCCATCGCTGGCCGTGTTCGGCGCGGCGTACAAGATCGTCAGCTACCAGAGCAAGGAGTTGATCGACGTGCAAACGGTCGGCCTGAACAATGTGGCGCGTTTCAACGAGCTGTTCCCGCTGTACCAGACCGAGTACGATTATTTGCAGGGCAGCGTGCTGGTCGGCGATGTCGCCAAGCGCTGGAACCGCAATATCCTCGATACCCGTTCGTATGGCGAATTCACGCGCACGTATTTCGGCGAGCTGTCGCGCTTGCGCTTCATGGATGAATACTGGCTGTGCGAGATGAAGGAGGCGGCGACGACGCTCGACGCGCGCCAGATGCTGATCCTGTCGCAGCTGCAAACCAAAGTCACGCTGGCACAGTTGAAGGACAATCCGAGCGTGTTGCCCTTGACGGCGGCGTGCGCGGCCAAGGGCGCGGCGGCCGAGGGCGGCGTGGCGGCGAGTCAGTTGACGGCGGACTGGGCGGCGGCGACGGTGAAGGCCGAGCAACTGGCGGCGGCGGCCAATCTGAAGCTGGATGATTTCGCCAAGATCAGCGCTTACGAGTTCTATGGCGACTTCCACCGCACCGTGTACGCGGGTGAGCTGGCGCTGCGCGATATGGGCGCGCAACGGGTGGCGCAGTACAAGGTGCTGATGGCGGCGTTCCCGGCGGCGCCGGCGGCGATCGTCAGGATCGGCGATCTGCCATCGGACCAGAATCCGGTGAACGTGCTGTTCCAGAACCAGTTCAAGCAGGTGTTCGCGATCCTCAAGGGGCTGGGTTCGGGCAAGCCGAGCGACAGCTTCCGCATCGATCTGAAGGCCAGGACGCTGACCAATTCCAGCGCCAGCGGCTTGAGTTTTAACTAGCGGAGGGGATCGGCGGAGCATGGCGGATTATGGCGGATTACGGCGTGCCGCCTGATCCGCCAGGCTCGGCCGGCGGCTATTACTTCAGATACTTCGCCAGCCAGCCGTGCACTTCGCTGTAGAAGTAGCGGCTGTTGTCACCCTTCAAAATCCAGTGGTTCTCGTCCGGGAACACCAGCAGCTTGCTTGGCACGTTGAGGCGCTGCTGCGTCGCGAAGTTCATCAGCGCATTGTTGGCCGGCACGCGATAATCGAGCTCGCCCACCGAGATCAGGATCGGCGTCTTGAAGCCGGTCCCTTTTTCGTGGTTCCCGGCCTGCATCACCGGGCTTTGCTCGCGCCACACCGGCAAGTTGCCCCACACCGGCCCGCCGCTGTTGACCTCGCGCCCGAAGATGCTGTCGCTGGTGCCCCACTGCATCACCAAATCCATCTCGCCCGCGTGCGACACGATCGCCTTGTAGCGTGTCGTAGTCGCCTGCAGCCAGTTGGCCAGATGGCCGCCGTAGCTGGCGCCGCCCGCCGCCAGCTTGGCGCCGTCGACAAAACCGTACTTGCGCACCGCCTCGTCGACCGCCTCGTTGACCTCGTCGCCCGGTCCTTTCAGCGGATCGCCCTGGATCGCGCGCGCGAACTCCTCGCCGTAGCCGGTCGAGCCTTTGTAGTCGGTCAGCAGCACCACGTAGCCCGGCTGCGCCAGCAGGTGGTAGTTCCAGCGCAGCACGAACTGGTCGCGCCACATATTGGCGGCGCCGCCGTGGATCACCGCGAACAACGGATATTTTTTGGCCGGATCGAAGTTGGCCGGCTTGACGATCATGTTGTGGATCATGCGGCCGTCGCTGGCCTTGAACCAGAAGTGTTCCGGCGCCTGCCAGTCGATGGCGGCGGCGCGCTCGGTGTTGAACGAGGTCAGGCGCTTGGGCGCGCCGTTGCCGAAGGCGTACACCTCGGGCGGATTGATGGCCGATTCCCACACGCCGACCAGCGCTTTGCCGCCGGCGTTGAACGAGCCGATCGCGCCGGTCGGCGGCGACGGTTCGGCGCGCAGGTCGCCGCCCGCGTAGTTGATCGAGTGCAGTTGCTCCAGCCCGGCGTGCTCGAAGCTGAACACCACGCGGTTGCCGCCGTCGGGGAGCGCGAAGCGCGAGATCGAGCGGTCCAACGACGCCGTCAGGATCGTCGGCGTTGGATTGACGACCGGCCAGGCGAAGCTGGCGATGCGGCTGACGTCGTAGACCTTGCCCGGCTCTTCCGCCTCGGTCAGGCTGAACAAGGTTTTGCCGTCCTTGCTGAACTTGAGCGCGTGGTAGCTGTGCTTGTCCCGCGTCAGTTGCTGGGCCTCGCCGCCGGCGGCCGGCACCGCGAAGATCTGCGTGTAGCCGGCTGCGCGCGCCGCCTCGTCGCGGTTGATCGACGCCGAAAACACCACCGCCTTGCCGTCCTGCGACCAGATGGCGTCGAGCGACTGGCCCTCGTCGCCCTGGCCGCCGCCAAAGCCCGGCAGCGCCGCCAGCTTGGTGCCCGACAGCAGGTCGCGCGGCTTGGCGCCGACGGCCGCCTCCATCACGAACAGGCGCACCTGCTTGTCGTCGAGCCACTTGTCGAAAAAGCGCGGCGGGAAGGTTTCGTAGGCGCGCGCCGTGTACTTGCGGTCCTTGCGCTCCTTGGCGGTCTTTTTGATGTCCTCTTCGCTGGTGGCGCCGGGGAAGATGTCGCTGACGAACAGCAGCTCCTTGCCGTCCGGGCTGAACTTGGGCTGGCGCGCGCCCAGCGTGAGCGTGGTCAGGCGCTGCGCCTCGCCGCCGCCGGCGACATCGATACGGTACAGCTGGCCGGCGTCGTCGCCGTCGCGCTTGGCGACGAAGACCAGTTGGCGGCTGTCGGGCGACCAGTTGACCGCGCTTTCGCCGCCCTTGCTGAAGGTCAGGCGGCGCGCCGGCGTGTCGTCGGTCAGCGACTTGATCCACAGGTCGGTCCATTGTTCCTTGCTGTCGTAGGCCGGATCGGTGACGGCGAATACGGCCCACTTGCCGTCCGGGCTGGGCGTGGGCGTGCCGACGCGTTTCATCAGCCACACGTCCTCGTGGGTGATCGCGCGCTTGGCCGACGGGGCATCGGCCGCCAGCGCATGGCCGCCGAACGCGGCGGAAAGGAGGAACGCAAGAACGGAGAGACGCGGTATAGTCATGGCGAGGTCGCTAAAAGGCAAAACGACGATAGTCGCCAAAACTCTGGTTGCTGTCAATTAAGTTTCTAGCGCTTTAGCATCT
>DASVTJ010000589.1:0-17061 GCA_036387635.1 Duganella sp. | reverse complement strand
GCAGCCCGTACAGGACACCATGACTGACCTACGAGCCTCGCTCAAGACCGGGGGCAGGTTCTCGCTCAACTGGAGCTATCTGAACGCCATCGCCAACGGCGTGTCGGCCATCGACCTCGGCGCGCTGGCGTTGCGCAACCTGCGCGACGCGCGCCAGTTCGTGCGCGAATACGGCTTCGACCTGGACCAGCCGGCCGCGCCGGCGATCATCGCCCGCGCCCACCGCGAGGCCGTCGACTTCATCGCCGACACCTTCCTCGACGCCGGCCGGGCGCACCTGATACCGGACGAGGTGCGCCATCCGGCCGATCCGCTGCAGCTGCTGGTGTACGCCTCGCTGCGCGGCCATAATGTCGATCTGCGGCGCATGTGGTCGTGCGCGGTGCTCAAGGTCATGCACGGCATCTTCTACATCGACAACAACCTCAAGCTGCGCCATTTCCACGCCATCCGGGAGCAAGTGTTCGCCACCCTCGACGAGGTCATCCGGCACGACGGCGACCGCCACTTCCTCACCGACGGCGAGGTTTGCCTGCCGATGCTGCACTACGAGCGCAAGGACAACAAGGGTCGCAACAGCATCCTGCTCAAGCTGCTGCAAAAGGCCGCCTACCTGGCCGCCGACATCTTCGACCACCTCGGCGTGCGGCTGGTGTTCGCCACCCGCTTCGAATGCCTGCTGGCGCTGCGCACCTTGCAGCGCGCCCATCTGCTGTCGGTCACCAACGTCGACGCCGAGCGGACCCGCAACACCTTGCTCGACCTGGAGGCGGCCAAGCAGATCTTCAACAAGTACCGCGCCCAGCTCGAGCACAGCGACGATTATCCGATCGCGCTGCTGCACACGATGGACGCCGAGCTGGCCGAACTGGCGCAGCCGCAGACGCGCTGCGACAATCCGCACAGCGGCAGCGGCTTCAACAGCATTCAGGTGACGGTGCGCAAGATGATCCACGTCCAGCCGGAGGCGGCCAGGGCCGACAGCGACAGCAGCGGTGACGCCAGCGCTGGCGCCGCCCAGGAATACGACGTCGGCTTTTTCTTCGAGTACGAGATCCAGCTGATGGACCAGGCCAGTTACGCGCGCAGCCTGGCCGGTCCGGCCAGCCACGACGCCTACAAGCGGCGCCAAGTCGATACGGCGCGCACGCGCGTGTTCGGCCGCGAACTGATGAGCTGGTTGGAGCGACAGGCAAGCGGCTGCGAAGATTAAAAAATAGACAATTTCCTTGCTGAATGGTATCATCGCCGCCTTTTTAGCCGGCGTCCCGCCTGCTTGCCAGCCAAGGTTCCCATGAAACGTCTCTGCATCGCCGTCGCCATCGCCACCACCCTGTCCGCCTGTGGCGGCGGCGGCGGGTCCTCCAACAACGCGGCCAGCGCCACGCCGGGCACCAGCCAGCCGGTCGTCGCGGCCGTCGACCTGACCCAGACCGTCGGCGACTTCTATTCATACGCCAATACGTCCACATTTACGCTCGACAAGGCCGGCGCCACGCCGCAGAGCGTTGACGTAATTTCTACCGACACCGTCACCAAGACCAACGTCGACAGTTCCTGGAGCGACACCGAAACCGCCGACAACACCGACGCTTTTGCATACGATTTGAATTACCTGGCCGACGGTGGACTGTCCGGCGTCAGCAACGATTCCTGCGGCGCCACGTACACCCCGGCGCTGTACATGACGCAAAAGAGCATGCCAGCAGGCACCACCTGGACTACCAACTACACCCGCGTCAACGACCCGCGTTGCACGCCCGGCCAGCAAACAGGCAAGTTCAGCGCGACAGCGGTGGCGCTTGAAACCGTGACCGTACGGGCCGGCACCTTCAACACCGTCAAGGTGGTATCGACCGGCACCATCAGCACGAGCGACGGCGAAAGCGCCACCGACGAGACCACCGCCTGGCACGATGCGGTGACCCATCGCGTCGTCAAGTCGACCACTCGCAGCGTCCAGGTGACGGCAACCGGCGAAAAAGGCACGTTCGTCTCCAGCAACGAGCTAATCGGTTACGCCAACGCCAAGCAACAGCGCCAGCGCCTGAACATCGAGCGCTTCGCGGGTCCTTGGAGCGGCAGCTACACCGGCACCAATACCGGCGAGTGCCGCGGTCAGGTCACCCGCGCCGGCAAGCTCGATGCCGACTGCGGCAACGGCCAGTTCACCGTCCACGGCGACATCGACGCCAGCGGCAACGGCACTTTCTACCTCACCTCGGGCGGCGTGCGCAGCGCCACCTTCAGCGGCGCCCTCACCTCGCCGCTGGGCATTGGCGGCGTCTGGTCGGCCGCATCGGCCTCGGGCACCTGGACGCTGGCCCACCAGTAATTCCCCACCCGGCGCGCCAAGCAGTGCGCCGTTAAACATCGTCCCGGTCTACCATGGCCTGCCATGTTGCCGGAGACGAGCTTGTTCAATTCACCGCACCGCCGCCTGCCGCTGGCCGCACTGGCCGTACTGACCGCGCTGGCCTGTTACGGCGGCCCCGCCATCGGCCAGCAAGCCCAAGCCCCGGCGCGCGTCACCGTCAGCGCCACCCGCGACCCGGTCGACAAATCGTACCGCAAGATGATCGCCGGCATGGAACGCTTCGAACGCAACCGCGCGCTGGCGCCGCAGGCGACGTTGCGCTTCCAACTGCTGCCGCGCCTGCCCACCACGCAGCTGGACGGCATCACCCTGCGCGTGGCCGGCGACACAGTCACGCTGCCGGTCCCGGTGGCGCCAGACCACACCTTCACCCTCGAGCGCGACAGCCAGGCGCTGCGCGAAGACGCAGCCTTGATCGCCAGCAGCAAGACCAGCACCCTGACCTGGCGCGCGCAGGTGCGTAGCCCCAACGTGCCGGCCGGCATGCGGCGCCTGGGCGACCTGCGGCTCGAATGCCAGGTCGGCGTCGAGGCCGGGCTGCTGTCCAACAACGCCAGGATGTTCGCCTGGCTGGGCGAACTGCTCACCGATGCCGACCGCGTCTGCGGTGCCGCCGACGGCAACTATTTGTTCTTCGCCGAGCGGCCGGTGTTCGGCGTCACGCTGCGCGACGGCGCCCGCACCGAGACGCTGCCGTTCGCCAGTTTGTACGCGGGCGGCACGCAAACGCCGGACACGCTGCCGTTTTGCGATTGCCAGGTGCTGCTCGACCGCAGCTATTACGCGCCGGTGTGGGACCGGAGCTGGTCCGACGATACGCTGGTGGAATTCGACTACATGGACGATCCGTCCGGCACCGACGCCGGCACGGTGTCCGTCGCCGACGGCCACCGCACAACGGCCGAAATGCGCGCCGCGCTCGGGCCGGCGCAAATGGTGCGCTTCGACAGCGGCTACCAGGTATGGCGCTACCGCTATCCGGCGGCAAAGCCGAAGCCGCGGCCTGACGGCGGCAAGCCCGCCGACGCCGACTTCGTGATCCTGTTCGGCCCCGACGGAGTCGCCCGCAAAGCACGATTGAGCGATCCCTTGTAAAGCGGCGGCGATTGGATCATCATGAAACGATGAAAACCACCCCCCTGCCCCTGCTCGTTTCGATGCGTCTCGCCACCGCCAGCCTGTTGATGTTCACCGCCACCGCGTGCGGCAGCGCGCCGGCCGGCCCGGGCGAACCGACGCCACCGCCGGCGCCGTCCTCCGCGCAACCCTCTTCGCCACCTACGGCGCCCGCCGCCGCCGGCAAAGCCGAAGCGTTGTGGCAGAAGATCCTGGCGGCCAACGCCGACACCAGCTGCGACGCGCCCAGTCAATGCCACACCATCGGCGTCGGCTCGAGGGCCTGCGGCGGCCCGGAAAGTTATCTGGCCTGGTCGAGCAAAAACAGCGACGGCGCCGTCCTCAAGGCGCTGGCCGAGCAGCACTCGGCCGTCCGCCGCGCCGACGACGAGCGCGCGCAAATGATGTCGACCTGCTTGCTGGTCGCCGACCCCGGCGCCAGCTGCCGCGCCGGCCGCTGCACGGTCAATCCGGCCGCGCGCCTGGGCACCGGCCAACCCAACCTGCAGTAACCACGCCCGCATCGCGACCGGTCGGCGCCGCATCGGCAACAGCCATAAAAAAACCCCGCGAGGCCGGCAAAGGCCTCGCGGGGTTTTCAGCGGTTCCGCGTTGCAGCGGCGATGCTTAGAACGCCAGCGCTTCCTTGTTGCGCGAGTTTTTAAACAGCGGCAACGGATCGGTCGTATCGACCTCCACCACCGTCATGCCCTGCTTGACACCGCCCACCAGATAGTTCACGGCGCCCAGATGGCGCTTGCCGACGGCCAGGCCGGACCAGCTCATGCCCACCGTCGCGGTGCCGCCGACGGTTGCCGAGCTTGGCATGTTGACCTTGAAGTTGCCGGCGGTCGAAGGCTGCACCACCCAGCTCGACAGAGCATAGGTGGCCTGGCCGCCGGCCGGACTGAACCCGATCACGCAGACGCTGTAGTCGCCGGCGGCCGGGGCCACGACCTGCACCGATTCGTTGGACGTGTCGCTGCCGCTGCTGGCCACCGCCGTGTTGCCGCGCATCAGGACCAGGTCGAGGTCGGAAGTGCCGGCGGCCGCGCCAGTGGTGTCCGCGTCAAACAGCGAGAAGCGCGCCAGCAAGGTGCCGGCCGGTATCGTCACCGGATGCAGGCTGACGCCGGTGGCGTTGCCCGCCTGGCACAAGGCCGTGTTGCTCAAGTTGGTGTTGGCGGTGCCGATGGCGCGGCTCTCGCGGGTAGCCGGCAGCAAGCCGCCCTTGACCGCGCTCATGGCGCCGGCAAAGCCGGTGCCGACGGTGACGACCTTGCTGCCGCTGGCCGCCTCGCTGACCACAGAGGCCGGCGCCGACAGGCCCGAGCCGCGCGCGGTCAACGGGCTGCGCACGTTGTGGCTGCCGTCGGTCCAGTTCAACACGCCGTAGGCCCAGGTGTCGAGCGGCGCGCTGGTGCGCGTCAGCTTGACGGTGAAGCTGGCCTTGGCGCCGGCCGCCAGCACCAGCGTCGACGGCTGCACCGTCACCGCGAAGCCCGGCAGCGACGCCGTCGCGTTGTAGGTGGCCGTGGCCGGGCCGACGTTGGTGACGGTGCGCGTCATCGTCAGCGAACCGAGCACGTTGCCGGCGGTCAGCGACGCCAGATTCAGGTTGTACGCCGCCAGCGAGCCGCCCAGCGCCGTGCACTGCGCGCTGGTGTAGATCAAGCCCTGGCCGCACAGGAAGCGCGCGTAGTCGTTCGGCGCGATGTCGTAGACCAGGCCCGGATTGGCCGCCGAGTTCGGCGCGATGTGGCCGGCGCCCTGGCCCCACGGCAAGGTGCCGGCGTTGGTGGCGGTGCTGTCCCACGCCACCTTGGTGGTCAAGCCGTCGCTCAGCGTATCGGTGGCGGTGGTCATCAGTGCCGATTTGATGGCGGCCGGGGTCCAGGTCGGATGCAGCTGCTTGAGCAGCGCGGCCACGCCGGCCACGTGCGGCGACGCCATCGAGGTGCCCGTGTAGAAGGCCCAGTCGCTGACCGGGGCCGGCGCGCCGGCGGCGACGGCGTCGCGCTGCGTGCGGCTCAGGTCGGCGGTGACGGCGGCCAGGATGTCGGTGCCCGGTGCCGTCATGTCCGGCTTGAGGATGTTGGCGTTGGCCACGTTCGGGCCGCGCGAGGAGCTGGCGTTCATCACCGGCGCCCGGATCGACGGGTCGAAGCTGGCGCGCAGGTTGACCAGCGAAGCGACAGCCGCAGCCGGATTGGCGGCGATGTAGCTTTTCAGGATCGCGGTCTTTTCCTTGGCGATGTGCACGGTCGAGATCGTGTGCGCCTGATTGACCACGGTAGTGGCGCTGCCTTCGATGTTGGCGATGATCACGCCCACGGCGCCGGCCACCTTGGCGTTGCCGCTCGTGTTGACCAGCACGTTGCCGCCGCGATCGCAGACGACGATCTTGCCGGCCACCTTGGCCGGGTCGAGCAGCGCCGGCACGGCGTCGGTGGCGCCGTAGCAGCGGTTCAGCTGGGTCACATCGGCGCCCGGCAGGCCGGCGTCCTTGGCCAGCACCAGCGGCGCGGTCGGGGTGTTGGCATTGCTGGAGGCGCCGGTCAGCGCCACGCCCGAGCCGGTGACGGCGGCCAGGATGTCGGTGCCCGGCGCCGTCATGTCCGGCTTGAGGATGTTGGCGTTGGCCACGTTCGGGCCGCGCGACGACGTCGCGTTCATCACCGGCGCCCGGATCGACGGGTCGAAGCTGGCGCGCAGGTTGCCCAGCGACGCCACGGCCGTGGCCGGATTGGCGGCGATGTAGCTTTTCAGGATGGCGGTTTTTTCCTTGGCGATATGCACCGTCGAGATCGTGTGCGCCTGGTTGACCACGGTGGTGGCGCTGCCTTCGACGTTGGCGATGATCACGCCCACCGCGCCGGCCACCTTGGCGTTGCCGCTCTTGTTGACCAACACGTTGCCGCCGCGGTCGCAGACGACGATCTTGCCGGCCACCTTGGCCGGGTCCAGCAGCGCCGGCACGGCGTCGGTGGCGCCGTAGCAGCGGTTCAGCTGGGTCACATCGGCGCCCGGCAGGCCGGCGTCCTTGGCCAGCACCAGCGGCGCGGTCGGGGTGTTGGCGTTGCTCGAGGCGCCGGTCAGCGCCACGCCCGAGCCGGTCACGGCGTCGGCCAGGTACAGGCGGTTGTGGGTCGAGTTGCCGACCGAGGCCAGCCATGGGCTGATATGGCCGACCGGCGCCGGCGCCGTCGCGCCCGGCCCCTGGTTGCCGGCCGAGGTGGCGACGAACACGCCGGCCGCCGTCGCGCCGAGGAAGGCTTGTTCGGTGGCCTCGGCGAACGACCCGCCGCCGGCGCTCGAACCGATCGAGAAGTTAATGACGTTGACGCCGTCCTTGACCGCCTGATTGATCGCGGCCACGCTGTTGGCGGTGGCGCAACCGTTCTTGCCGGTGGCGGCATCGGTCCAGCACACCTTGTAGGCGGCGATGCGGGCGCGCGGCGCCATGCCGCTGACCTTGCCGAGGTTGATGCCGTCGGTCAGCACCGTGACGCCGGCGTTGCCCGCCGCCGTGCTCGACGTGTGGCTGCCGTGGCCGCCGCGGCCCTCGGTGCCGGCCACGGAATCGCGCGCCGACAGGAACTCGGTCCAGTGCAACTGCAGGGCGGGCTGCTTGAAGTAGCGCGCGCCGATCAGTTTGTTGTTGCAGTTGTTGGCGCCGAAGCCTTCGCCGAGATCGCAACTCCCCTTCCAGCTGGCCGGCGGCGCGTCGTAGACGACGGTCGAGCCGCTGTGGCTCGGATTGCCGTCGCCGTCGACGCGGTCGGCGTAGCTCGGGTTCTCCGGCCAGATGCCGCCGTCGAGGATGCCGACGACGATATTTTCACCCGACAAGCCCTTGCCGCCCAACTGCTCCCACAGGCCGCCCGGTTGGTCCAGACCGAGGAAGGCCGGCGTGTAGCTGGTGTCGACTTCCATGATCGAGTCGGCCGTGATGGCGGCCACGCCGCTGTTCTTTTTCAGCGCGCGCACTTCATCGTCGGTCAGCATGGCGGCGAAGCCGTTGAAGACGACGTCGTACTTGTGGGTGATCTCGGCGGCGTTGACGGTGTTGATGACGGCGCTTTGCTTGGTATCCAGGTAGCTCATGTAGGCCTGCACGTCGGCGGCGTCGACATCGAGGCGCTGGCCTTGGGCCGGCATGGTTGCGGCCAGCCCGGTCACCTGACCGGTGTAGGTGGCGACCGGCTTGTCGGTCAACTGCACGATATAGGAACGGCGTTCGGCTTCGGCGTGGACCGAGGCGGTGGTCAGTGTCGCGGCCAGCAACAGGATGGCGGCGGAGATAGGACGAAGTTTCATGTAGGTTTTCCTGGTTCAGGCGTTGATCGTGGCGGCGGCGTTGGCTTGCGCCTTGGCTCCCGCCTGGGCGCGGCGGCGCGACAGCAGACCCACCAGGCCCAGACCCAGGCCCATCATGGCGTAGGTTTCCGCTTCCGGCACGGCGGTCACGGCGTTCAAGGCCAGGTTGTCGAAGGCGAACTGCGCCTGGTTTTCGCTGCCGGCAAGCGGGCGGTAGCAGCCGCCGGCGCCATCGAACAGGCACGAGCTGATGACCAGGCTGCTCAAGCCCACGTTGCCGAAAGCGCCGCCCAGCGAGGCGGTCACGAACGGCGAGTTGCCCAGCGCGTTCAACAGCGGAAAATTGTAGGCGACCGACATGGTGCCGCCGTCGGCCAGCGTGGCCAGCAAGGTCAGCTGACCATACGAGTAGCTGGGCAAGCCGCCGACCGGCGCCAGGAAGGCGTAGTCGATGCTCGACACGTTGAACGCCGCGTTGTCGCCGCGCGCCACTTTCAGGGAACCGTCGTTGACGCCCATGTAGAAGTTGCTGGCGTTGCCGGTCGGGCAGGCGGCGATGGCGCACAGATACGGGTCGCTGCCATTGCCGATGGCGCCGGCGAAACCGGTGCCGTCGGGACCGCTGGCCGGGGTATCGAGCACCGTCATCGTATAGCCGGACTCGCTGAAAGTCTCGGTGCCGTTATAGGTCATCGAGCCGATCGATTCGAAATCGATCACGGCGGCCATGGCTGGCGTGGCGCCCAGCAGTGCGAGGGCGCCGAGTGCGGCACCGGTCAGTTTTTTCAATTGCGCGTGCTTGAAGTGGTTCATTTCCCTGCCCTTTTGAAGAAGTAATGGCGCCATGGCCCCGGGTGCGAGCACCTGTTGGAACCTCTGTCTACTTTTGTAAGTAACAAAGAATATAAACAAACAATAGAATTTCAGTAACTAAAGATTATCGGAGAATATTCAGTCGAGGAGCACACAGGCCAAATTAAGTATCGACCTCGCTATGAAAACGATGTCATCAAATGGTCATGGATTTATGCAAATCTGCTCACGTTGCTGTTGTTCTTTTACAAAACCACTGCTCAAAAAAGAAACCTTGCGATGGCAAATTACGTGTGAATAATGTGCTTTCATTCGGTAATTCCATTCAAATCGACGCTATTGTTTGACCTCCCACCGTTATCACCGCCCAAAACACCCGCGCATAAAAAAAGCCAGCCTCGCGGCTGGCTTCACATCAAAATTACAGGGGCAATTAAAATACGGTCATAGATTTCTTTATTGCAACACAGCGTTCATCTTCCTGATGCGTTACCAGGAGAGAACGCCTGGTGCCGGTGGACAAGTCCGGCAATTTAACAATTGCCGTCTTCAAGCGGGCGACGCTGGCCGGTGTGCACGTGGCCGGAATCATCGATGCGCCGTAAGCACGCATGAACACCGGGCCGGCGGCCTTGTCGACCTGGCCGAGCGTCGCCAGACGCTGCTCGGCGCTGGCCTCGTTCAACGCGTTTTGGGTCGACGGATACATCGAACCCATCGCCATGCGCACCTTCGAGAACGGCAGTTTGGTATGCAGATCGCCAATGGTGGCCAGCCACTCGGCCTTCACCTTGGCGTCGGGACGAAGCACGCGCGCGGCCAGCGCAGCCGCTTGGCCGCTGTCGGATTTGTCGCGTTCCTGCTCGGCTGCGAGCCAAGCGTCGCTACCCGGATAGGCGAACTGGTTCAGGCGCTGGATGATGTCCCAGCGCACATCCTGGCTCACGTTCAAACCGGGCACCACCAGCTTGCCGCTGAGGATGTCGGCCAGCCGCGCCAGCGCCGGCTGGCTGCTGGCGAGGTCGACATAGGTGGCGAACCAGCGCCGCTGAAAGTTCTTGTCGGCGCTGGCGGCCTTGGTCGCCGCGAACGCCATCTGCTCGAGCTGCCCGCCCACCTGGGTCCGGTAAGTCGCCATGGCCGGCCCCATGTCGTCCAGATAGGCCGTCGATTGCAGCAGCTTGTCGGTGATATCGCCCAACAGCCGGTAATCCTTCTCGCCCGGCGCGTTGGCCAGCACGGTCTTGAGGAACTCGTTGAGCGGCAACTTTGCGTCGCGCGCGCTGTCCCACAGGCTCTGCCACAACATCGAGCGCAGCAGCGGATCGTCCACCTTGTTCAGATTGGTTTGCGCGGTGGCGAACGACTTCTTATCCAGTTGCACCTTCGCGTAGCCCCAGTCCCGGTAGTTCGGATACACCAGGTCGGGACAGGCCGCGCCCTTCAATTCCGGCACGGCGGTGCTGGCCCCCTTGTACGTCAGCGCCACGTTTTTGCCCAGCGACAGGCCGTCCTTGCCCAGATTGAACAGGCCGATCTGCACGCGCTGCTCGCGCAACGTCGGCATGGCGGCGCTCGGCGCGCTCTGGCGCAGGTTGAACGATGCGATCTTGCCGCCCGAGCACGTGAATTTGGCGGCGATGGTGTTCACGCCCGGCTCGTATAACCACTCCTTGGTCCACGGACCGAGGTCGCGGTTGGCGGCCTGCGCCAGGCTGCCGATGAAGTCGTCCAGCTTGGCGTTCTGGTACGAATACTTGACCAGATAGTTGTGCACGCCCTTGCGGAACACTTCCTCGCCCAGCAGGTGGCGCAGCTGTTTGAGCGCCGACGCGCCCTTCGAATAGGTGATGGCGTCGATGTTGTCGAAGGCGTTGGCGGTCGACGGCACCGGCGTTTCGATCGGGTGCGTGGTCACGCGCTGGTCCTGCGTGTAGGCGGCCTGCTTGGCGCCGGCGTAGAAACTCTGCCAGGCGTTGCTGAACTCGGTGGCCTCGGCGGTCGCCAGCGTGCCCATGAACGAGGCGAAGCTTTCGTTGAGCCACAGTCCGTTCCACCATTTCATCGTCACCAGATCGCCGAACCACTGGTGCGCCATCTCGTGCATGATGACGCCGGCCAGGCTCTCGCGCTGGGCCGCCGTCATCTCGTCCTGGTGCAGGAAGCTGCCCTCGGCGAAGGTGATCGCGGCGGCGTTTTCCATCGCGCCGTACAGGAAGTCCGGCACCAGCAGCTGGTCGTACTTTTCGAACTGGTACGGCACGCCGAAATACTGGTCGAAGAATGTCAGGCCACGACTGGTGTAGCTGAACCAGTCCTTCGGCGACACCTGCGCGGCCACCGACTGGCGCGCGAACAGGCGCATCGGATAAGGGCCGCTGTTGTCCTCCCACACCTTGTACGGACCGGCGTGCATCGAGAAGTTGTACGGGCTGAGTTTTTTACTGCGCGGGAACGTCCAGCGCTTGCCGCCGGCGACGTCGGCCACGGCGGTCTCGCGCATTGTCGACGACACCACCCAGTCGGCCGGCGTCGAGACGGTCACTTGGTAGGTGCCCTTCAGGTCCGGCTGGTCGAACAGCGCGAACATCTGGTGCGCGGCGGCCGGCTCGAAGTGCGAGTACGTGTAGACGCGGCCGTCGACCGGATCGACCATGCGGTGCAAGCCTTCGCCGTTGGTGCTGTGCAAGCGCGAGTAGGCGATGGCGACGGTGTTGCGCCCGGCCTTCAGGTCTTTCGGCGCCAGCGTGATGAACCACTGGTTGTATTGCGGCGTGACGGCCTTGCCGTTGACGGTCAGGCTGGCGATGGTGGCCTTGTCGAGATCGATCGTCAGCGGCTGCGCCGCGTCGCTCAGGTCGAACGTCATGGTGGTGGTGCCGGAGAACGATTCCTTGCCGGTCAGCGCGAACTCGAGCGTGTAATCGACCTTGCTGACGCGCGCCGAACGCGCGGCCGCGTCCTCCTGCGACAGGTAGGCGTTCTGCGCGCGCGGGGAGAAGGAGGCGGTGGTGGCGGTGGCGGTGGCGGGCGCGGCCACGGCCACGGCGGCGCCGTAAGCGAGCATCAGCGCGGCCACGATCAAACTTTGTTTCATTTTTGTACCCTTGAATATGGAAACGCCCGCGCGAGCGGCGGGCGTGGCAGACGATTGGGGCGCCGCGGGCGGCGCTTATTTTTTCAGATAACCATCAAGCCAATCGATCACCGTGTGATGCCACAGCACCGAGTTGGCCGGTTTGAGCACCCAATGGTTCTCGTCCGGGAACACCAGCAGCTTGCTCGGAATGCCCTGGCGCTGCAGCGCCGTGAACGTGCCCAGCCCTTGCGAGGTCGGAATGCGGAAATCCAGATCGCCCTGCACCACCAGCATCGGCGTCTTCCACTTCTTCACCTGCAGCGCCGGATTGAACTTCTCATGCGCGTCCGGCTTGTCGTAATAGGTGCCGCCGGCTTCCCACTCGGTGAACCACAGCTCCTCGGTCGCGTACGCCATGCCGCGCGTGTCGAACACGCCGTCATGGTTGACGATGCACTTGAAGCCGTCGGACCAGTTGCCTTCGATCCAGTTCATCATGAAGCCGCCGTACGACGCGCCCAGCGCGCAGCTGCGCTCGCGGTCGAGCCACGGGAACTTCTGCACCGCCGCCGCCAGGCCCTTTTGCAAATCCTCGAGCGGCTTGCCGCCCCAGTCGCCGCTGATCGAATCGGTGAACTTCTGGCCGTAGCCGGTCGAACCGTGAAAGTCGATGAACACGGTGGCGTAGCCGGCGCCGGCGTACACCTGCGGATTCCAGCGGTAGCTCCACGAATTGCCGAAGCTGCCCTGCGGGCCGCCGTGCACCAGGAAGGCGATCGGATACTTGACGCCCGGCTTGGCGTCCCACGGCTTCATGACGTGGCCGTAGACGGTCTCGCCGTTGGCGCCGGCGAACGAGAACTGCTCGAACTCGCCGAACTTGACGTCGGCCAGCGCGGCCTCGTTCAGCTCGGTGAGCTTGGCGGCCTTGTCGCCGGACGCGCCGAGCTTGAATTTGTACAG
Organism: Duganella sp.; assembly: GCA_036387635.1. Lineage (GTDB taxonomy): Bacteria > Pseudomonadota > Gammaproteobacteria > Burkholderiales > Burkholderiaceae_D > Rugamonas. Next base: position 4,393 of record DASVTJ010000589.1, on the reverse strand, counting down.
CTGCGCGCCGGACGCCAGGCTGGCCTGCGCCATGACGACGGTGTCGCGCGCGACGTCGAAGCCGCTGACATAGCCGTTGCCGGTCAGCTTGGCGACCTTGCCGCTGGCGGCGTCGATACGGAACAGCGGATGCTGGCCGACATCGTCGGCGGTGGCCAAGAGTGCTTTGCTGTCCGGCGTCCAGCGGTAGTCGGCGATCGAGCGATCCCAGCTGTCAGCCAAGGTGCGCTTCTTGCCGGTGGCGACATCGACCAGCACCAGATGGAAGCGGTCGGCCTCGAAGGTCGGCCTGTCCATCGCCAGGTAGGCCAGTGTCTTGCCGTCGGGCGAGTAGATGGCCTTGGTGTCCCACGCCAGATTGTCGGCGGTCAGGTTTTTCGGCTCGCCGCCGGTGGCGGGCACGGTATAGACGTCGAAGTTGGTCGACCACGCCTCGGTCTTGCCGGCGATGCGGGCCGAGAACACCACCGTCTTGCCGTCCGGGCTGAAGTGATATTCGTCGTGGTCGCCGAACGGCTTGGACGGCACGTCACCGTCGAGCATGCCGCTGAGGCTGACCGGCTGCGCACTGACCTTGCCGCTGGCGTCGATCGGCGCCGAGTACAACACGTTGTTGCGGCCGTCGGCCCAGGTATCCCAGTGGCGCACGAACAGCTTGTCGTACAGTTTGCCGCTGGCCTTGTCCTTGGCTTTGGCGTCCAGACGCGACTTGGTGCAGGCCAGGTCGGCGCAATCGCGGAACACGGCCACGCTCAGCGCCAGGCGGTCGCCCTGCGGCGACAGGCGGAAGTTGTCGACGTCGAGCGCCAGGTCGGTGACCTTGGCCGCCTCGCCGCCGGCCAGCGGCAGCCGCCACACCTGCGACGAGCCGGATCGGGCCGACAGGAAATAGACGGCGTCGCCACTGGGCGACCATTCCGGGTCGCTGCTGCTGGCCTCGGCCTGGGTCAGGCGCACCGGCTGCGCCTTGGGCGCGCGCAGGTCCAGCATCCACAGTTGCGTGTTGCCACGGTTCTTGTCCATATTGGTGGAGCGTACGGTGTAAATCACGCGGGTGGCGTCCGGCGACAGCACGGGACTGCCGACCCGTTCCATCTTGACCAGGTCTTCCACGGTAAAGCCGCGCGGCGCGGCCATGGCGCTGGACGCCGCAACAGCGGTGCCGAGCAACAACAGGGGTAATCTCATTCGGGGATCTCCGACGTTATAGAAAAATACCGGCTGGTGGCCGGTCGCCGAATATCATACCAAGTTCGCGCTGTCGCTAGTAAATTGTTACTTTACGCAACTTAACGCCACGCCGGCCTCCCGGCGGCGCTGGCGAAAAAGGCGGCGCATTTTGCGGCGCCGCAGCAAAGAATGCCCGCCATTACAGGCGCCGTTGATACAAAAATATTTTTGATAGCCACATTTAAATCGTTCCGGCGCGAACAAAATGGGTGCATAATTTCCCACTAAGTGAGGTAGAGCACGCAACGGAAGCAGCCGGCATGACATGCGTGTGATTCGTTTTCCCCGCCGGCAATTCGCACTTGAAAGCTTAATATTGCAGCATTCAGCAGCACATTATTGCCTTCTAACCAGTTGTGAACAATTGTAAATCGACGTTGAATGAGCTCGTCACGGCGCTAAGGTAAACCGACTGGCCGCGCTGGCCGCTGATCCTTCCACGCTCGCCGCGCAGCCGAAGTCAGACGAATACGGGAAACGTTATGCTAACTGCCACTTATGTCTTACTGACACTCTCCATCGAACAAAAGAAAGAACGCCACTTCATCTCGCGGTTGTTGCAGTATGTGCAATCGATCGCGCGCCGTCCGCAGGAGATCGATCCTGTGTTCCTCGAGTCGCAATTGAAGGAATTGTCCAGCTTTGCCGAATCGCGCCACCAGCACAAGGTCGAAGCGTGCCTGATGCCGGCGGTTCGCGCGGCCGACTCCAGCTGCGCCGCGCTGATCAACGACCTGGAAACGCTGAGCCGGTTGGGCACGGCGATGCTCGGCGCCGTGCACAAGTGCCTGCACCGGGCGATGCGGCGCAGCGCCTCGCAAGGCAAATTTCTATGCCGCACGATCGACCTGTATTGCCAGAATCTGCTGACGCGGCTCGACAAGGAAGAGCAGGAGTTGCTGCCGCTGGCGCAAAAGGTCATTTCCAGCGACGAATGGTTTGAAATCGGCAGCCAGTTCCTGGCGCAGGAGGACGGCGGCGCCGCCACCCGGCCCGAACTGCGTCCGCGCCGCAACATCGGCACGATGAGCTACAGCGGCCGGTCGAGCAGCGCCGGCTATCACCCGGCGCACATGTACATGTAGCGCGCCCTGCAACAACTCTTCGTTATCTTCAGTCGACGTTCGGCCAACGACAGGCGCCGGAACGGTGCGCACCAGCGCCACCGTTCCGGCGCTTTGTTGTTTTGAGTTCAGCCTTGCGCCAAAAGCTTGCCTAAGAATTTAGGCACGGCTAATATCGGCACCATGCAGACCACTTTTGCCCTCGCATCGTGAACCACGGCGCCACGCTCCTGCACTTGCGCGGTGCCGCCGGCATGGCGGCGATCTATCGCAAGATCAGCTGGCGTCTGCTGCCGCTGCTGATGCTGTGCTGCGTGATGGCGTACATCGATCGCGTCAACGTCGACCACGCACAGCGCCAGATTCAAGCCGACCTCGGTTTCACCACCCACGTGTTCGCGTGGGGCGCAGGCGCCTTCTTCGTCGCCTACGCGCTGTTTGCCGTGCCTTGCAATCTGCTGCTGGAAAAACTCGGCGCGCGCAAAATCCTGCTGCGCATGATGCTGGGCTGGGGCGCGGCCACCGCCGCCGGCGCCTTCGTGCGCACGCCAATGGAGTTCTACACGATCCGCTTCCTGCTCGGCATGTGCGAGGCCGGCTTCTTCCCCGGTGTGATCCTTTATTTGACGTACTGGTATCCGGCGGCGCGGCGCGCCCGCGTGTTCGCCGTGTTCGCCTCGGCGACGCTGATCGGCGGCATCGTCGCCGGGCCGCTGTCGGACGCCGTGCTGCGCGCGCTGCATCTGCACAGCGGACTGCAAGGCTGGCAATGGCTGCTGCTGGCGCAAGGCTTGCCGGCCGCGCTGCTCGGCATCGCCGCCTACTTCTATCTGGACGACAGTCCCGACGACGCCCGCTGGCTGTCGCGATTCGAACAGCAAATGGTGCAGCAGGATCTGGCGCGCGACGACGCGCTGCTGGCCGCCGCCGCCGGCACCAGCGCGCAACGACAGGATGACGACGAGGACGAGGACGACGAGGAGCCGTCGGCCTTCGCCATCCTGTGGTCGCTGCTGCGCGATCCCGCTATCTGCCTGCTGGCGCTGGCCAACCTGCTGCTCGGCGGCGCCGGCTACGCGCTGGTCCACTGGGCGCCGGCGCTGCTGCAACGCTGGGGCGCGGCGATGCCGGCGCAGCTTGGGCTGCTGGTCCTGCTACCGAACATCGCCGGCATCGTCGGCATGATCGCCATCGGCTACGACTCGGACCGCCGGCGCGAACGGCGCGGCCACTTCATCGCCTGCATGGTCTTGGCCGCCGGCGGCCTCGGCCTCGCGATCGCCGCCGACAACGGCTTGGCCTGGTCGCTGGCCGGGCTGACGCTCGCGTCGCTGGGCATCGCCTCGGCGCCGCCGCTGCTGGTGGTCATCCTCACCGACCTGCTGAACCGGCAACGCGCCGCCGCCGGCATCGCACTGGTGGCCGGCCTCGGCGTGATGGGCGGCGCCTTCGGCCCGGCGCTGGGCGCGCGCGTGCTGGCCTGGGGCGACAGCGCCGCCATGCTCGCCGCGCTGATCGGCATGTACTTGGCGGCGGGGCTGATCCTGATGCTGGCGCTGCGCATGGCGCCACGGCGCGGCGGCCCGAACGCCAGGCATGGCCTCAGCGACAAGATAGCCCGCAACTGACTGTTGGGCTAGAATCGTGGACGCGCCGCGATCCGGCGCTCCCGTTCACCAACCTCAAAGCGAACCATCAATGCGTTTTGTCCTGCCCTTCTCGTTCACGCTGGCCGCCACCACCGCCACATTCGCCACATTCGCCGCCGTCGCGGCCAACGCGGCCCCGGCAATCCCAGCGACCCCGGCCACCGTCCCTACCCCGATCACGCTGGACCAGGCCATGGCCAATCCCGACTGGATCGGCAATCCGGTCGAATCGGCGTGGTGGGGCTGGGACAGCCGCCAGGTCTACTTCAAGCAAAAGCGCGCCGGCTCGCCGCTGCGCGACACGTTGCTGATCGCCGGCGGCGACCCCAAACCGGTCGACGACAAGCAGCTGGCCAATCTCGATAGCGCCGATCCGGTCTATAACCGCGAGCGCACGCGCGCGATTTTGCTGCGCAACGGCGACCTGTTCGAGCGTGACCTGAAAAGCGG
>DASVTJ010000588.1:0-6340 GCA_036387635.1 Duganella sp. | reverse complement strand
CGCGGCAACAGCCGCATGGACCGCGACCAGCTGTTCCGGCTGGTGCGCACCACGCCCGAACAAATCCGCACCTTGGTCGCCACGGCCGGTTATTACGCGCCCGAGGTCGACGTCAAGCTCGACCGCGACGCCACGCCGCTGGTGGTCCAGGTCAAGGTCGTGCCCGGCCCGCCGGTGCGCGTGGGCGAAGTCGATATCGTGCTGCAGGGGTTCTCACCGAACCCGGACCAGCGCGCCAGCAACCAGTTCGACGCCGACGCCCTCAAAGCCAGTTGGGCGTTGAAGCGCGGCGCCGTGTTCCGCCAGGACGACTGGGAAGCGTCCAAGCGCGCGCTGCTGCGCCAGGTGGTGCAGACGCGCTACCCGCGCGCCCAGCTGCTCGAGAGCCAGGCCACGGTCGACCCGGAAACCGGGCAGGCCAACCTGCGCGTGGTGCTCGACAGCGGTCCCGAATTGCGCTTCGGCGAACTGCGCATCGAAGGCTTGGAGCGCTACCCGGCCTCGGTGGTGACCAACCTCAACGAGATCGATCCCGGCGACTATTACAGCGAGGCGGCGCTGCAATCGTACCAGTCGCGCCTGCAGGACACCGGCTACTTCAGCAGCGTCGAGGTGAGCGCCGACATGAACGCGCTACTCACCCAGCAACTCGAAGCTGCCGCCACCACGCAAGACCCGAACGCGGCGCCGCAGCCGAGCAACGCCGGCGCCATGGCGCCGCTGCCGCTGCTGGTGCGCGTGACCGAGAACAAGCGCAAGAACGTCAGCGCCGGTCTCGGCTACAGCACCAACACCGGCAACCGCGCCTCGGTCACCTATGACGACCTGGCCATCTTCGGGCTGCGCCTGAAAAGCGCGCTGACTCTTGAAACCAAGCGCCAGACCGCGCGCGGCGACTTTTACTTCCCGGTCACGCCGGAAGGCTACAACGACAGCATCGGCGCCTCCTACGAGAAAAGCGACATCGTCGGCGAGACCACCGCCGTCAGCAGCATCGCGGCCAAGCGGGCATGGGGCACGCCGTTGCTCGAGCGCAGCCTCTCGCTCGAGCTGCTGAGCGAAAAAAAGACCGTGCTGGGCCAGGAATCGGTCACCGCCAAGAGCTTGCCCCTGACGTACGCCGTCACCTGGCGCCGCGTGGATAATCTGCTCATGCCGACCAGGGGCTACGCCGTCAACGCGCAGGCCGGCGGTGCGGTGCTACCCATTTTCACCGACGAAGCGTTCCTGCGCGCCTACCTGCGCGGCGTGTTTTATCTCCCGCTGGGCACCAGCTCGAACGTGATCCTGCGCGGCGAAGCGGGCGCGCTCGGCTCCAAAAGCAAGGTCGGCGTGCCGGCCATCTTCCTGTTCCGTGCCGGCGGCGACCAGTCGGTGCGCGGCTACGCCTACCAGGAGCTGGGCGTCAAGCAGGGCGAGGCCACCGTCGGCGGGCGCTACCTGGCCACCGCCAGCGCCGAATACCAGTACTGGTTCAAGCCCGCCTATGGCGCGGCGGTGTTCTACGACGCCGGCAACGCCGGCGACAGCTTCAGCGCGCTGCATCCCAAATCCGGCTACGGCGTCGGCGCGCGCTGGAAAAGTCCGGTCGGTCCGATCAACGTCGATGTCGCCTATGGACACGCGGTTCAAAAATTTCGTTTGCACTTCTCGCTGGGATTCACCTTCTGATGGCCGATAACAACAACACCGAGCACCCGGGCGCTCCGCAGTCCACCGACACCGACGGCGCCGTCGCCACCAGCGCCGCCGGCGCGGCAGGTTCCGCCGACGCGGTCCGCCCGCGCCGCTGGCCGCGCCGCGTGCTCATCACGCTGGCGGTGCTCGTCGCGCTGCTGGCCGGCGCCTTCTGGCTGCTGGGCCGCGAATCGACGTTGCAGCAACTGGTGCAGCGCGTCTCCAAGGCCAGCGGCGGCACGATCGCCGTCACCGATGTCAGCGGCTCGCTGTACCACCGCATGCACATCGGCAAGCTGGTTTATCGCGGCAAGGACAGCGTTATCACGGCGCAAAACATCGACATCAACTGGTCGCCTTTGCAGTACTTTTCAGAAGGCCTGCAGATCAGCGAGTTGCACGTCGTCGCGCTGACGGTGCAAAGCATCGGACCGTCCGAGCCGGCCAAGATGCCTGAGTCGCTGGCCGCGCCGTTCCGCCTGAGCCTGTCCGACGCCCGCATCGACAAGCTGACCCTGGTCAGCGACACCGGCGCCAACGTCATCGACAACCTGCGCTTCGAGCTCTATGGCGACAAGACCAGCTGGCACTTGCAGGAAGCGTCGGCCCGGACCGCCTTCGGCGTCGCCAAGGCCGACCTGACGATCGCCGCCAACAAGCCGTTCGCGCTGCAAGGCAAGGCCTCGCTGACGCACGCGGGCACGCCGGCCGCCGTCGCCCCTTCTTCGGCCGCCACCGGCGCCAATGCCGATGCCACTGCCAACGCCAACATTCCGCCGCCAGCGCCCACCGGCGACGCCGACAAGGACGCCAAGGCCGCGGCAGCCAATGCGGCGGCGAATGCCGCCGCCAAGGCAGCGGCCAAGGCGTCCGCCACCGCCACGCTGCCGGCACAGCTGAACGTGACGGCCGGCGGCAGCCTGGCGCTGCTCGATTTGAAGGCGCAAGGCGAAGCGGGCGCCGCCAGCGGCAACGCCACGCTGTCGCTAGCGCCGTTCGACCCGATCATCCTGCGCGCCATCGACCTGACCGCGCGCGACCTCAATCCGTCGACCTTCGACGCCGGCATGCCGGCCGCGAAGTTCAACCTCAAGGTCAAGGCGGCGATCGCGGCGGACCAGAAACTGAGCGGCGAATTCTCGCTGGCGAACCAGGACAAGGCCGGTCCGATCGACCGTCAAGCGCTGCCGCTGCAAATTTTCAGCGGCCGCCTGGGCGGCACCCTGACCGCGTCGCTGCTGGAAAACGTGCTGCTCGACCTGGGCGCGGCGGGCCACTTCACCGGCGGCGGCGACGTGCTGCGCAAAGGCCCCGACGCCGGCATCGACGCCGCCAACTTCAAGCTGCACACCGACCGCCTCGACCTGAGCCACCTGCACACCAGCGCCAACAAAACCACCGTGGCCGGCGACATCGCCCTCACCAGCACCCCGACCAAGCAAACCTTGAGCGCCGCGCTGGCGCAAAGCGGCCTGCGACTGGACGTGCAAGCGTCGCTGGCCGACGCGCTGCTGCAACTGCACCAGGTGCGCCTGCTGGCGAAAAAAGGCACGATCACCGCCACCGGCCAACTTAGTTTGAAAGACAAGCAAGCGTTCAGCGCCAAGCTGCGCGCCGAACACTTCGACCCGTCCGCGCTGGGGGCCGCCTATCCGGTGGCCGATCTGAACGCCGACGTCAACGCCAGCGGCGCCATAGCGCCGGCCTGGCAGGTGGGTGCCGACTTCCAGATCAAACCGAGCAAATTGTTCGGCCAGGCGCTCACCGGCAAGGGCAAATTGAACGCCGACGCCAAACATGTCAGCGGCGTCGACGCCTTGGTGACGATGGCGCAAAACAACGCGCAAGTGACCGGCAGCTTCGGCGCGCCGGGCGAACAACTGCGCTGGAAGGTCGACGCGCGCCAGCTGTCGGCCGTCAGCAGCGACCTGCTGGGCGCCATCAACGCCAGCGGCGTCGTCACCGGCACCATGGACGCGCCGCGCAGCAGTTTCGAGGCCGACGCCAAGGGACTGGCGCTGGCCTCGGCCAAGCGTCCGGCGCCCGATAGTCTGATCCACGCCAGCGGCAACGTGGCGCTGGCCGGCGCCAAGAAAACGCCGACCGTGGCGATGACCGGCACCGTGCAGCGCCTCAACCCGGCCGCCTTCGGCGCGGCGCAATCGGGCGCGATCAACGCCACCTTCACCGGCGACGCCCAATTGTCCGACGACTGGCGCGCGGCGCTGAACCTGACGTTGCAGCCGTCGACCTTGGCCAGCGCCCCGCTGTCCGGCTACGCCAAACTGACCGCCACCAAGTCCGACATCCGCAACGCCGACGTCGACCTGCGCCTGGCCACCAACCGTCTGGTCGCCAAGGGCAGTTTCGGCAGCGCGCTCGACAAGCTGGAATGGCGCCTCGACGCGCCGCAGCTGGCCGCCCTCGGCCCGCCGTTCGCCGGCGCGCTGCGCGCCAGCGGCACCTTGTCGGGCACCAGCGCGCGTCCGGCACTGGCCTTGACGCTCGACGGCAGCGCGCTGCGCCTGCCGGGCCAGCAGCAGATCGGCTCCATTCGTGGCAGCGCCACGCTGGGCAACACGGTGGCCATGGCCGCCGGCACCAATGGGGCGAACCGCGGCAACCGCGCCGGCGACACCACCGCCGACGTGCCGCTGGTGAGCAACATCGAAATCACGCACTACGAGTCGGCCGGCATCAAGATCGACAAGGCGCGCCTGCAAACGAGCGGCACCCGCAGCGGCCACACGATCGACGTCAGCGCCAGCAATCCGCGCTTCGACGCCTCGCTGCGCGTCAAGGGCGGTTGGGCCAACGATGCCTGGACCGGCAGCATCGATGCGCTGCAAAACCGCGGCCGCTTCGCCGTCAGCCTGGCCGCGCCGGCGCAACTGCGCCTGGAGGCGCCGGGCGGCAGCGGCGTGGCCGGCCTGGCCGATCCCGTCAAGATCGCGCTGTCGAACGCCACGATTAAAATCCGCGACGGCAGCATCCGTATCGACAGCGTCGAGAAAAACGGCGGCGCCTGGCGCACCAAGGGCGCGGCCAGCGCGGTGCCGGTCAGCTACCTGACGCAGTTCTCGGATGCCGCGCGCGAAAACGTGCGCGGCAACCTGACCATCGGCGCCGACTGGAACATGAACCTGCAAGCGGCCAGCAAAACCAGCGCCCCGGTGCTGGGCGGCTCGGTGCACGTGTTCCGCGAACAGGGCGACCTGACCATCATCGGCGCCGACCTGTCGCAACCGCTGGGTTTGACCAAACTGGACGCGCGCGCCGACGTCAACAACGGCACCTTGCGCACCCAGCTCACGGTCGACGGTACCCGCGTCGGCCAGGCCCGCATCGACGGCAGCGCCCAGCTGCGCGACGGCCGCCTGGCCGACGCCAGCCCGTTCACCTTGGAAGGCAACGCCAATATGGGTTCGCTGGCGTGGCTCGCCCCCCTGGCCGGCCAGCCGGGGCTGGAGATCGACGGCATCCTGAAACTGGCGATCGCCGGCAGCGGCACGCTCGGCGCGCCGCAACTGAGCGGCGAGATCACTGGCGACAAACTGGTGGTCAACATGCCCGACGAAGGCGTCAAACTGCGCAACGGCGTGCTGCGCGCGCGCCTGGCCGGCGACCAGTTGCAGCTGCAAACCCTGAGCTTCGACGGCGCCCAGGGCCGCGCACTGGCCGACGGCTGGATACGTTACGCCGGCAACGAGGCGACGATGGCACTCAAGCTCACCGCCGACAAACTGGAAGTGCTGTCGCGTCCCGACCGCATCCTGGTCGTCAGCGGCCAAAGCGCGCTGGCACGCGACGCCAAGCGCTTCCAGCTCGACGGCAAGTTCCGCGCCGACCGCGCCAACATCGAGCTGGCCGGCGAGAACACGCCGACCATCAGCAACGACGTCGTCATCCTCGGCAAAGGCGCGCCCGCCGACGCCAAGGCCACCGCCTCCGGTGCCGGCGCCCAAGGCATGCCGCTCAATATCGATGTCGAAGCCGATCTGGGCGACGATTTCAAACTCCAGGGCAAAGGGCTCGACGCGCGCCTGGCCGGCGCGGTGCGCATCCGCATCGCCGACCGCCGACCGCCAAGGGTCAACGGCAGCATCCGCGTTGCCAGCGGCACCTACGCGGCCTACGGCCAGACCTTGGCGATCGAGCGCGGCGTGATCAACTTCACCGGCGCCTACGACAATCCGGGCCTGAACATCCTGGCGGTGCGCCGTCGTCCGGAAGGCGAGCCATTGAGCGAAACCAATGTGGAAGCGGGTGTGGAAGTGCGCGGCACGGCGCTGGCGCCGGCGGCCAAGCTGGTGTCGACGCCGTCGGTGCCCGACAGCGACAAGCTGGCGTGGCTGGTGCTCGGCCACGGCATCGAAAGCACCTCCGGCAACGACATGGCGGTGCTGGGCAGCGCAGCCGGTGCGCTGTTTGGCGGCGGCGGCGGAGGGCCGGGCAAGCTGGCCGGTAAGCTGGGGCTCGACGAACTGGGTATCGGCCAGGCGTCCGGCTCGTCGTCGAGCGCCGCCACCGGTTTGCAGAACACCGTGGTCACGATCGGCAAACGGATCTCGTCGCGCGCGTACCTGAGCTTTGAACAAGGCGCGGGCACGGCCACCAGTCTGGTCAAGCTGCGTTACAAGCTCAATCCGCGCATCACGCTGCA
>DASVTJ010000587.1:0-8166 GCA_036387635.1 Duganella sp. | reverse complement strand
AAAGGTCGGCGCCTACGATTTGACGTGGTTCCTGCTGGCGAAAAACCTGACCAACGACGAGATCCGCGTCTCGACGTCGGTGCTGAAGGATATCTCGCCGCTGCCGGGCCGTAACGTGGTGTTCGGCGTGCGCGCCAAGTTTTAAGCGCCACCGGCGCTGCCGCCACACGCGCTGCCGCCACACGCGACACCGCGTGCGGCGGCAGCGTCATTCGCCGGGCAACTAATCGCTGAGGCCGATGCCGTGGTTGATCGATTCGACAATCATGTGCTCGGCCGCGTGGGTGATATTCTCGTGGCGGAAAAAGTTGTAGACGAACACGCCGCTCGGCGTGCCCTTCAAATCGCCATCGCAGTACACGCGGGCGTTCCAGTCGGCGCCATTGCCGACGCTGTAGGTGCCCAGATAAGAAAACGCGCGGCCATCGGTCGTGCGGATCGTCGAGCCCTTGATCGGCCATTGGTCGAGCCAGTAAGTGGCGAGCTCGGCGGCATATCGGTTGGCGTCCTCGCCCGAACCGAATTCCTCGGACGTGCAGATTTGCTCGTAAATCAACTCGCACGCCGATGACGTGCCGCGATAGATGCGAAACCGCGACTGGTATTTGTCGTTTTCAGACATCATCGGCGTACAGACGATGAGGTGGCCATCGCGCGCGAATGAACTAGACTCAGCCATATTACCCCCGCTCTAAAGGAAAGAAATCTTGGTTCTCCAGAATTCTTGCCGCATCGCACAAACCAGGCCGTGTCGACACGGAGCCGCCTCAAAGGCCTGTTTTGCTTCACAGGCCTCCTATTTATGCTGAAAGAGTAGCATAAATGCACGCTGAAGTTCAATCGGACGGGCTTCGGCGCACAAATGATATTGCGCCGCAACATGCGCCCGGGTGGGGCCGGCCGGCTCGCCCATGAAGAAGCTCCAGTAGAAGTAGCCCTGCCGGCGCGTCATCGCTTTGCCATCGCCGCCAGTTCGGCCTCGATCCGCCGGCAGCTGTGGCGCAGCGCCACGATAAACGGTGCCACACCGGGCGATTCCGGCCGGAACAGTGGCGTGACCAGATTGACCGAGTACGGCACCGGATGCGAGAAGCGCCGGATCTCCAGCCCCGTTTTGGCATACTCCAGCGCCGTCAGCGGATTGACGATGGCCACGCCCACTCCAAGGCTGACGGTGGCGCAAACCGCCGCCGCGCTGTGGGTTTCCACCACCATGCGCCGCTCCACGCCGTGTTCGCGAAACGTGTTGTCGACCATCTTGCGATAGGGGTCGCCGGCGGCCAGGTACACGAAATCGATCCCTGAAAAATCCTCGGGTGCCAGCGCGCGCTTTTTGCACAGCTGATGGCGGGGCGGCAGCACGCACACCACGTCCATCGTCAGCAGCGTTTCCGTTTGCGTGCCTGGCGGGCTGTCGAGTTCCTCGGTCAGCCCCAGGTGATAGCGTTGACTGGTCAGCGCCTCTTGCAACGCCGGGCTTTCGAGCGGCGTCACGTTCAGGCTCACGCCCGGGAACTGCGCGCAAAAGTGCTGGCTCGCTCGCGGCAGCAGCGTGCTTGAAAAAGCCGGCAGACATGCCACCGCGATCTGGCCGTGGCGGAACTGGCGTAAAGCGTCGACCGCGTGGCCGATCCGTTCCAGGCCAAGATAGCTGCGCCGCACTTCGTCGAACAGCGTCAGACCATGCTCGGTCGGCACCAGCTTGCCGCCGCTGCGCTTGAACAGCGTGAGCTGCGTCAGCTTTTCGAACCTGCTCAACTCGCGGCTGATGGTTGGCTGCGACGTATGCAGCATCTCGGCGGCGGCGGTCGTGCTGCCCGAGGTCATCACCGCCCAAAACACTTCGACGTGGCGAAACGTAAATCCCATCGTATTCCCAATAATGAATCCAGATGATATAACTATATCAGCAGTGAATAAGGTGCGAACGGATTGCTATTGGGTTTTTGCCGGCGGAACCTTCATGCTGGAGCCTTCTTCAGCCCACATCAAGGAATCGCATGGACCATTTTCATTACGTGAACGGCGCGCTGCATATCGAGGGCGTCGCGGCGAGCGCCGTCGCCGGGGCGCATGGCAGCCCGACCTATGTCTACAGCGCCCAGACGTTCAGGGACCACTACGCGGCCGTTCGGCGGGCGTTTGCCGGCATTGAGCCGCTGATCTGTTTTTCGGTCAAAAGCTGCGGCAATCTGAGCGTACTCAAACTGTTGGTCGAACAGGGCTGCGGTCTGGATGTTGTCAGCGGCGGCGAGCTGTATCGCGCCTTGCGGGCTGGCGCCAGCGCCGAGAACATCGTCTTCGCCGGCGTGGGCAAGTCGCGCGACGAGCTGGCGTACGCGATCGATGTCGGCGTTTTCCTGTTCAATGCCGAGTCGGAGGCGGAGCTGCTGCGCATCGACGCGCTGGCGCATGCCGCCGGCAAACGAGTGAAAGTGGCGGTGCGCGTCAACCCCGACGTGGCCGACGCCGACACGCATGAAAAGACTTCCACCGGCGGCCGTCAGACCAAATTCGGCGTGCCGCTGGAGCGCGTGGAGGCGTTGTTCGAGCGCGGTGTCTACCGCAATGTCGACGTGGTCGGCATCCATGTGCATTTGGGTTCTCCCATCGGCGCCGTGGCGACTTACTTGGCGGCGATCGACAAGGTCGAGCAACTGGCCGACCGCATCGAGGCGCACGGCGGGGCGGTTGAGTTCATTAACATCGGTGGTGGCTTTCCGGCGCAGTACCATACCGATGCCGTCCCGCAGGTTGGTTCGATTGAGCTGATGGGGCAGGTGATCTGCGAGCGCCTGCAAGGCCTTAAAGCGCGCGGCAAGCGCTTCATTATCGAGCCGGGGCGCGCGATCAGCGCCAACGCCGGTATCCTGCTGACGACCGTGGAATACGTCAAGCAGGGTTGGGAACGCAAAATCGCGATCGTCGACGCGGGCATGAATGTGCTGGTGCGGCCGACGCTCTATGGCGCCAATCACGTGATCTGGCCGACGAATTTCGGAGCGTTTGATGGGCATTGGAGCGCGCTGCGCGGCGACGGCCTCGATGCGATCGACATCGTTGGCCCGATCTGCGAAACCGGCGACTACTTCGCGCTGGGACGGGCGCTGCCGGCGCTCGACGGCGGCGATTTGCTGGCGGTGTTCTCGTGCGGCGCCTATGGCATGAGCATGGCGAGCCAGTACAACTCGCGTGGACGGCCCGCCGAAGTGATGATCGATCGGGACCGGCAGCGGTTGATCCGTCGGCGCGAGTCGTATGCCGATCTGGTGGCGCTGGAATTGCTGTAGTACGTCGCACCAAACTAACTAATCGCGCACAGAGCAAAGCCCCGAACAAGCGGCAAACTTGTCGGGGCTTCTGGTCAATTAGCGGAGAAAGCATGTTGACTGGTCCGGAGCATAATGGGGAAAACTTAAATTTAACTTAGTTCATGTCGAAAGCCGATACTTTGGCGCCGCCGCCGGATGGTGTAGCATGTCGGACGGCGATTTTGCGCGGTGCAGTGGCCCCCGCCCGCCGGTATTTCGAGGATAAGTATGCAAATCAAAATTAACGAGGTGCTGCGCGCCTATATCGAGCCGCTCACCGAGAGCGAGTACGTGGCGCTGGAGCGCAGCATCCTCGTCGAGGGCTGCCGCGACGCGCTGGTGCTGTGGGAAGACACGCTGGTCGACGGTCATAACCGTTATCAAATCTGCCAACAGCACGGCATTCCGTTTAAGGTCACCGAGAACACCAGCTTCCGCAACCTGGATGACGTCAAGCTGTGGATGATCGATAACAATCTGGGTCGACGCAGCATTTCCGACTACCAGCGCGGCGTTCTGGCGCTGCGCAAGAAGGAGATCGTGGCCGCGCGCGTGGCCGACCTGATGGCCGAAGCGGCCGCCGAAGACGCGTTGATCGCGCCGCCGGAAGGCGACGCGGGCGCCAAGGCCAGGCCGGCGGCGATGCCGCTGACGTCGCGCGAGGACATCGCCCGCGCCGCCCGTTTGAGCAGCGCCACCATCAGCCAGATCGAAAAGATCCAGAAGACCGCGGCGCCGGAGCTGGTGGAGGCGGTCCGTTCGGGCACGATCTCGATCAACGCGGCGGCCACGGTGGCGTCGCTGCCGGAAGCCGACCAGGTGGCAGCCGTCGCCGGCGGCAAGAAGGAGTTGCAAAAGGCGGCCAAGGAAGTGCGCGAACTGCGTGCGGCCGCGCGTCCGGCCAAGGAACCGAAGGAGGGCGGCGAGTACGGCCCGCCGACGGCGGTGGAGGATTTGCGCGCCGAGAACGCGGCGCTCAGGGAAAAGAACGCGGCGCTGCTGGCGGAAATCACCGCGCTGCAAATGCGTATCACGGAGCTGGTCGGCGCCAGCTAACGTCGCTTCACCTTCCACTGTCCTCGTTTTCCCGTCCGGAGTCCTGCCCATGCCAAGTATGCGTTCCATGCTGCCGTTGATGTGTGTTGTTTCGATGGGGGCGGCGGCCACGC
Source organism: Duganella sp. (assembly GCA_036387635.1). GTDB lineage: Bacteria > Pseudomonadota > Gammaproteobacteria > Burkholderiales > Burkholderiaceae_D > Rugamonas. The sequence goes on along the minus strand of DASVTJ010000587.1, from coordinate 3,686 downwards.
CTGCGCCCGCGCCGCCGCTAGCCAATGGAGCCGGCGAGCTGGCCGCCAATTCTGCGGCGGCGGAAGCGAAGCGCCTGAAGGCGTTGGCGCGGCGCGTCACCATCCTGCGCGACAAATGGGGCATCCCGCATGTCTACGGCAAGACCGACGCCGACGCGGTGTTCGGCTTGATGTACGCGCAGGCGGAGGATGACTTCCGCCGCGTCGAACTCAATTACATCAATGCCATGGGCCGGCTGGCCGAAGTGGAGGGCGAGGCCGAGCTGTATCGCGACCTGCGCATGAAGCTGTTCATCAATCCGGCCGAGCTACAGGCGCAGTATCGACAAAGTCCGGCGTGGCTGAAAAAGCTGATGGTGGCCTTCGCCGACGGCTTGAACTATTACCTGGCCACGCACCCCGACGTCAAGCCGGCGCTGATCACGCGCTTCGAGCCGTGGATGGCGCTCAGCTTCAGCGAAGGCAGCATCGGCGGCGACATCGAGACCATCGACCTCAAACAGCTGGAAGCCTTGTACGCCAACGGCGCCAAATATCCGCTGCCACCGCCGCTGCTGTTGTCGTCGGCGCCGATGGGGACGGGCAGCGACCTGGATAAGGAGCCCGGCGGTTCGAATGGTTTCGCCATCGCGCCGTCGCACACTAAAAACGGCCGCGCGCTGCTGCTGATTAATCCGCACACGTCGTTCTACTTCCGGCCCGAGGTGCAGGTGCAAAGCCGCCAGGGACTGAATGCCTACGGCGCCGTCACGTGGGGTCAGTTCTTTGTCTATCAGGGCTTCAACGATCGCCTGGGCTGGATGCATACGTCCGGCGGCGGCGACGTGATCGACGAGTACATGGAAACCATCATCGAAAAGGATGGCTTCTTCTTTTACCAATACGGCGACGAGCGGCGCGCGCTGAAGGCGGTCGATATCACGCTGCCTTATAAAACCAAAGATGGCATGGCGAGCAAGGTGGTGAAGGTCTATTACAGCCACCACGGTCCGATCGTGCGGGCCAGGGACGGCAAGTGGATCGCCGTGCGGCTGATGAACGAACCGCTCAAGGCGCTGACGCAGTCGTTCATCCGCACCAAGGCGCGCAACTACCGGGACTTCCGCAAGTCGATGGAGCTGCGCACCAACTCGTCCAACAACACGGTCTACGCCGATGCGGACGGCAATATCGCCTACTTCCACGGCAATTTCATCCCGAAGCGCGATCCGCGATTCGATTGGAAGCATCCGGTCGACGGCAGCGACCCCGCCACCGAGTGGCAAGGACTGCACGCCGTCGAGGAGACCATCACGCTGTTCAATCCCAAGAGCGGCTGGATCCAGAACACCAACAACTGGCCTTACACGGCGGCCGGCGCCCACAGTCCGAAAGCCAAGGACTATCCGGCCTATATGTCGATGAACCCGGAAAACCCGCGTGGCATCCACGCGGTGCGGGTGTTGGAAAACAAGAAGGACTTCACCATCGCCAGCCTGATCGACGCCGCCTACGACACGCAGCTGACGGCGTTCGAGCCGCTGCTGCCGCAGTTGTTCGCGGCCTATGATGCGCTGCCGGCCGACGACGCGCTCAAGGCCGCGCTGGCGCCGCAGATCGCCGCGCTGCGCGGCTGGGATATGCGCTATGCGCTGACGTCGGCGCCGACGTCGCTGGCGATCTACTGGGCGCAGGACTTGACGGCGACGTACGGCCCCGTCGCCAAGGCCAAGGAGGTGCCGGTGCTCGATTACATCCAGGCCGTGTTGACGCCGCGTCAGCGGTTGGAAGCGCTCGATCGCGCGTCCGCCAGGCTGACCGCCGATTTCGGCACGTGGCAAACGCCGTGGGGCGAGATCAATCGCTTCCAGCGCCTGACCGGCGACATCGTGCAACCGTTCGACGACGGCAAACCGAGTTTGCCGGTCGCTTTCGCGTCGGCCAACTGGGGATCGCTGGCCGCCTACGGCATGACGTCCAAGCAGACGACGAAAAAGATCTACGGCGAGCGCGGTAACAGCTTCGTGGCGGTGGTGGAGTTCGGGCCGCGCATCACGGCGCGCAGCGTGCTGGCCGGCGGCCAAAGCGGCGATCCGGCCTCGCCGCACTTCGCCGACCAGGCCGAGATGTACGTGCGCGGCGAACTGAAGGACGTGCTGTTCTACAAGGCCGACGTCGAGAAAAACCTGGAGCGGCGCTACCATCCCGGCCAGTGATCGGCCAGTGATCGGCCAGTGATCGGCCAGCGATGGCAGCGAATCGTGCGACGCTTGACTCGGCATGCGTTGTGGTGTGACATGGAGACCGTACTGCGTTTTCAACGGAGCGCACCATGGAGACTCAAGAACTTCACCGGGGCCGTTTGATCGATCACATCCATCTGGTCGTACGTGATCTTCCGGCCGCCCAAAAATTTTACGCGGCGGTGCTCGAGGCGCTGGAAATTCCCTTCGGCGGCACCGGCGACGACTATTTCTGGGCCGACGAATTATTCGTGTCGACAGCGGACAGCGAGGCCGCGCAAGGCGCCTTGACCGGCCGCCATCATCTGGCGTTCCAGGCGCGCAGCCGGGAGATGGTCGATCTGTTCCACCGCAAGGCGCTGGCCAACGGCGGCACCGACAATGGCGCCCCTGGCGAGCGGCCATATCATCCGGGCTACTACGCCGCGTTTGTCCTGGACGCGGACGGCAACAACATCGAAGCCGTGTATCACGGCGAATCCGAACGCAGTGCGCCCTCTGTGCACATCACGTTTTAAAAAGCGTTTTCCGATCAGAATTTGATTCCAATTACCAATGTCAGAGTGCTAGAGTAACCGACGGCGCATGGCCATCCATTGCGGTATTTTCCAACCAGGGAGACTATTCATATGCGATTTTCTGATTTTGGCATCGGACGCAAGCTGTACTTCGGATTCGGTGCGGTGGTGTTGATGCTGGCGATTCTGCTCAGCGTCGCCTACGCAAATTTCGCCCGCTTGGCCGAGGCGAACGGCTGGAACAATCACACCCACAAGGTCATCGCGACGACCAAGACCGTGCTCGAAAGCCTGCTCAATATGGAAACCGGGCAGCGCGGCTACGCCTTGACCGGCGCCGAGGCTTCGCTCGCTCCGCTCAAGGCCGGGCAGGGCGCCTTTCGCGTCGCCCTCGACAGCGCCCGCACACTCACGTCCGACAATCCCGCCCAGCAGGACCGGCTGCGGCGGCTCGACGCGGCGCAGCAGGCGTGGTACACCAAGGCCGTCGAGCCGGTGCTGCAAATGCGCGTCAAGGCCAACGAGGGCGCCAGTCTCGATCCGTTGCTGGCGTTCGAGCGGGCCGGCCATGGCCGCGAAGGCATGGACGCGATGCGCGCGCTGCTGGGCGAAATCTCCGGCGCCGAGGAGGTGTTGCTGGTCAAGCGCGCGGCCGAGGCCGAGTCCTTGCAGCGGACGACGGCCAACACGATCATCTTCGGCGGCCTGTTGACGATCGTCGTGGCCGGGGTGCTGGCGTGGATGCTCAGCCGCAGCATCGTCAAGCCGCTGGCCAACGCGGTGGATATCGCCCGCACGGTCGCTTCCGGCGACCTGAGCAGCAAGATCGACGCCGGCTCGCGCGACGAAACGGGGCAGATGTTGCAGGCGCTGGGCGACATGAACGATAGCCTGGTGCGCATCGTCGGCGAGGTCCGGCGCGGCACCGACACCATCGCCAACGCCA
>DASVTJ010000586.1:0-8252 GCA_036387635.1 Duganella sp. | reverse complement strand
TGGGTGGCGCGGTGCTGCGAGAACCAGAACACCTCGCTCAGATCGTCGTCCTCGTGCGAGGTGGTCATCACCAGGTCCTCGTCGCCGACGTCTTCGTAGTCGGTCGCCTCCAGGCTGGCGTCGTCGATCGACTCGCCCCAGACCTCGGCCTCCTTGCCCCAGGTCAGCGCGTATTTGCAACCGGACGAAACGAGCCAGCGGCTGATGTCCCAGCGCGTCATTTCGGGCACGTCGGCCTCGACCATGACGACCGCCTTGAACGCGCTCAAGCCTTCCAGCACCGGCAGCTCGGCTTCCGGATCCAGGTAACAATATTGGAGGGTGTTTTTTTGCATGATGGCGTCGTTCTAGAATTGAATCGACGCATTCTCGCCTGATTTGCCGCAGAGAGCAAATGCGCGCAAACCAGGCGAGGTGTAAAACACGTTCAGCGGGCTAAACGTTTAGAACGGATCCATCGCGATGGTGAACTTGCCGCTGGCGTCGAGCGCGCCAAAGGTGTAGCCCTGCCAGCCTGGATACGCTTGCGGCTCCCAGTAGAACACGCCCAGGCCGTTCGAACCGAGCGCCTTGGTCTTGTTCAGCAGATCGGCGATCATCGACTTCGACGTTGCCGCCTGGGTCCAGTCCATGCCGACTTCGGTCACCATCACCGGCTTGGAATAACGCGACACCATGTCCCACATATTGGTCGAAATCTTGTTGTTGTAGCTGACCCAGTCCGACGCCGGCGGATAGTGCGACATGCCGATCACATCCCACTTGGCGCCCTTGGCCTTGACGCCGTCGAAGAACCAGCGGAACACCGCGTTGTCGTAGCCGTTGGCCAGGTGCAGGATCACCTTGGCGTTCGGGTACACGGCCTTGGTGGCATTGTAGCCGCTGTTGATCAGCCCCGCCAAATTGCCGAAGTTATTGGTACTGCCTTCCGGGAACATCATGCCGCTGTTGATCTCGTTGCCGACCTGGACCCACTCGACGTTGATGCCATTGGTTTTCAGATAGCTCAAGATGCCTTGCGTGTGGCTGTAGACGTCGTTGTTGAGCTGCGCCAGCGTGTGGCTGGCCCAGGCGGCCGGCTTGGCTTGGTGGCCGGGATCGGCCCAAGTGTCGCTGTAGTGGAAGTCGATCATGATGCGCTGGCCCTGCGCGGCGGCGCGCTTGGCTTTGTAGAGCACGTCGGCGCCGTTGTTCCAACCGCCGCTAGGATTGACCCACACCCGCAGGCGGATCGAATGATCGACAGGTTCTTCAGCAGCACGAAGGGATCGGTCTTGACGCCGCTGCTGTTGTAGAAGGAATAGCCACTCGATTCCTGCTGGCTGACCCAGCCGACATCGGCGCCATTGGCGAACTGTGCGGAACTGATGGACGAAGCCAGACCCATCGCCACGCCGCAAATTGCGACGAGCAAATTCTTGAATTTCATTGTGTCTCCAGTGTTCTAATTAGTTTTTATGGTGATGCTGCGCTGCGGTGACCAGTAACTTGTGCGCGCCTCTCCCCGCCGCGTCGCGCGGCATTTAATAAACCACATGGAAAACCGCGCCGGCGGCAAGCCGGCGCGGCGATGGATCGTTAGCCGAAGCGGGCGGCGGGCACGCCGGCCACTTCCACCCGCACCGCGAACAGCGCGCCCGTCAACGGGAACTCCTTGAGCTGGTCGGGCGTGTTGTCCTCGCTGGCGGTGGTGATGAACAAGGTTTTCAGATCGGGACCGCCCAACGTGCACGACGCCGGGTTGCGGGCCGGCACGCGCACCGTTTGCAGCAAGGCGCCCTCGGCCGAATAACGGCAGACACGGCCGCCGCCCCATTGCGCGATCCAGACGCAGCCTTCGCTGTCGACCGTCATGCCGTCCGGCGAACCCTCGGTGTCGCCGTCGAACTGGCGCCACACGCGCGGCTCGCCCAGGGTGCCATCGGCCGCCAGCGGATAGGCGTAGGTGCGGCCTTCAAAACTGTCGGTGTGATACATCGTGGCGCCATCGTTGCTGAACGCCGGGCCGTTGCAGATGTGGTAGCCGTCGTCGGCCACCGTCAGGGTCAGGTCCTTGTCGAGGCGGAACAGCATGCCGATCGCTTGCGCGTAGTCGGTGTTGTGCATCGAACCGGCCCACAGGCGGCCGGTGTGGTCGACCTTGGCGTCGTTCATACGCAGGCCGCTGCCTTCGGGGAACGGACGCGCCAGATATTCGATGCGCAGCTCGGGCTCGAGCCAGACGCGGGCGATGCCGTCGCGCAGGCCGGCCATGAAGCCGTCGCCGTCGCGGCGCGCGATCAGCCAGCAGATATAGTCGGGCATGGTCCAGCTATGGCGCTCGCCGTCGGCCACGTCGAGCGCGTGCAGCGTCTGGTTTTTCAGATCGACAAAATACAGGCGGTTTTGTTCCGCCACCCACAGCGGGCCTTCGCCCAGTTGCGCGCCCACTTGCCACAGGCATTGCACATCGTTATTGCTCATCGTTTATATCCCAGGAAAGACGACATCAGGCGGCCAGGCCGCGCCACGTGGTGACGAACGCCGCCGCGCGCTCGCCGAGCTGCTCGACGGTGACACCCGGCGTGTACAGCGCGCCACCGATGCCGAAGCCGGTCGCGCCTGCGCGCACCCAGCCCGACATCGTGTCCGGCGTGATGCCGCCGACCGGCCACATCGGGGTGCCGGCCGGCACCACGCTGAGCATGGCCTTCAGACCGCCGTGACCGATCATCTCGGCCGGGAACAGTTTCAGCGCGTGGGCGCCGGCGTCGAGCGCGGCGAACGCCTCGGTCGGCGTGGCCACGCCGGGGGCGCAATACATGCCCAGGTCGGCGGCGCGGCGGATCACGGCCGGGTTGCAGTTGGGCGAGACCAGCAGGCGGCCGCCGGCTTCGTGGACGGCGTCGACATGCTCGACGCTGAGCATGGTGCCGCCGCCGACCAGCGTGTCCGGCAGGTTCAGCTTCACCACCGCGGCAATGCAGTCGAGCGCGCCCGGACGGTTGAGCGGCACTTCCAGCGCGCGGAAGCCGGCGCCGAACAGCGCTTGCGCGACATCGACCGCTTCGGCCGGTTGCAGGCCACGCAAAATGGCGACCAGCGGAGTAGTTGGATGGGAAATAGTCATGATCAGGCCTGCTTGATGAATTGGGAAATCGCCGTGCAATACACGTGATGGGGATCGAGCACTTCGCACTTCAAACCGAAATGCGCGGCGGCGGCGGCGTAGCGGGCGGCCAGCGCCGGCGAGCCGATGACGGTGATGCCGTCGTTGCCGCCACCGGCGGCCTTGGCGGCGGCGAACTCGGCGCCGATCAGCAAACCGCTGACGACGGCGGCGGCCTGCTGCTGCGGCCAGGTGCGCGAGACGACGCCGGCGCGCACACGGAACAGCGTGTTCGACAGCGGCTCGTTGCGGGACGCCTGGCTCAGGCCGGCCGCGAAGCCTTCGGCGTCGGCGCTGTCGCCCGACATCATCGACGACAGCGTGCCGCCGGCCGACAACATGGCGAACAGTTCGCCGGTCATGTAGGTGGCGAACGAGTCGATGACGCCGTCGCGCAGCAGCACCCATTTGCTATGGGTACCGGGCAACACCAGCCAGCCGTCGCGCTTGCCCAGCGCCACGGCGCCAAGCAACTGCGTTTCCTCGCCGCGCATAACGTCGACGGCCACGCCGTTGCGGTAGCAATAGCCGGGCACGATGTGGCAGCGGCCGGCCCAGACCGGATCGGTGACGGCCGCCAGATGCTGTGGCAGCTCCGTCAGCGGCACCGAGGCGTCCAGATAGTTCACTTCCTGCCAACCCGAGGCGCTGCCGACCATGCCGGACATGATCACGGGCACGTCGTTATCGAGATGCATGGCGTCCAGCAAGCCGTCGAGCGACGCGCTGAAGCGCTCGCGCGCGCCGACCGCCAGCATGCCCTGATTGTCCTCATGTTCCGCCAAGCACACGCCTTGTTGGTCGATCAGATAGGCGCGCCGGTTGCTGGTGCCCCAGTCGACGCCCAGAATTGTCTTTTCCACTAGTCAGTATCCTTTTCTATGCTGCAAAGATGGTACAAAAACGCCAATGGTGCCGCCAATGAATTATCTCGCAAAACTGATACCAAAATAATATAGGCACGGGCCAACATTACCACCTGCCCACTTTGCGCTGTGACAAGCGGCACCGGTGGCTACCCTCCTATAGTTGAGACGCTTGCCACCACCGGAGGTTCCCGTGAACAGCGTCGCCCTCGACCCGCCCACCAGACAGCACGACTTCGACGCGCTGGCGAACAAGCTCGGCCTGACGCCGCGCCATCCCTGGGTCGGCGGCCGGGTCGATTATGAATGGGATCAGCTGCGCATGGTATTGGACGTGATGCCGTTGCGCCTGCCGGACATGCAGGTGCTCGAATTCGGCTGCAATATCGGCGCCTCGGCCATCCTGTTTTCGTATCTCGGCGCCAAGGTCTGCGCCATCGACGACTCGGCCGACTGGGTGGCGCTGGCGCGCCTGAACGCCGAACGCTACGGCATCGACAACATCGACTTCGCCCACGTGGCCGATTCGCGCCGGTTGCCGTTCGCCGACGGCCAGTTCAGCCTGATCGCCTGCAACAGCGTGCTCGAATACGTCGACCCGGCCGCGCTGGCGGCGGTGCAGCGCGAACTGGACCGCGTGCTCGCGCCCGGCGGCCTGATCCTGCTGGCCGGCTCCAGCAACCGGCTGTGGCCGCGCGAAGCGCACAGCGGCCGCTGGCTGGTCAACTACGCGCCGCGCTGGCTCGACCACTTGTTCGGCAAGGCGTTGCCGCGCGGCGTATGGCCGTGGACGGCGCGCCACGGCTTCGGTCCGCACTACGACAATCTGGACACGGCGCACCCGGATAATTTTCTGCTGCGCTCGCATCAGCGCGGCGGCGGCGACCCGCGCCGCCTGCGCCCGCTGATGTGGCTGGCGCGCCGGCTGGGCGTCGGTCCGGGCATGCTCACGCCCAATATCTGCTGTTTCCTGCAAAAACACCCCCTTTCATAGGCGAACTGGAGGGTTGAAGTTGCCCGATGCAGGCCTTTGGTTTAGTATGGCCGTCAACAAAATAGTCAGGCAATCCCCTATATCCCTTATGGCATCTCGTTCTCCGTCCCCCCGCACCCTAGCTATCGCCGGCGCCGTTGCCGTCGCGTTGGCGATCGGCGGGGGTATTTATATGAACAACACCACGCCGGTGGCCGCGCCGCCGGCGCCGGTCAAGCCGGCCGCGCCGGTCAGCGCCAGCAAGCCGAAGCCGGTGAGCCCGCCGCCGCGCGCGTCCGCGCCCAAGCCGGCCGCCAGCAGCCAGCCGGCCGCGCCGGCCGAACCGGTTGCCACGCGCACCAAGGAGCAAGCCTCGGCCGCGCTGATGGCGCTGCCGGAACTGCAACAGTGGTCGTCGATGCTGGAGAAGAGTTCGGGCGGCAAGGTGCGCGGGGCGCTGATCGAATACGATCCGGCGCCGCGCAAGCTCAACGGCAAAAGCTACTGGCAGTTCAGCTTTGTCGAAAACAGCGCCGAATCGGCGCAGCGCTGGGAAAGCTTCCTGGTGTCGTCGAGCGATGACGAAATCCTGGTGGAAGACGCGACCAACGACGAAGTCATCAGCCTGGCGCGCTGGCGCCGCGAAAAACACCCGGAAAAGCGCATCAACATCGACGGCTGACCGGGCCGGAAGTCTCGTGAGGGGAAAGCCACGTGACGCAGGCGGTCACGTGGAACCGCCCTACCCTTACGCCGCCTTGCGCTCTTGCGGCGCCGGCGCCGGCGCGACACCGCCGCCGGAGGCGCTGCGCACCCGTCCCACCCACAGCACCGAAAACACCGTCAACCCCGCCGCCAGCCAGCCGTTCAAGCCGTAGCCGAGGATATGGCCGGCCGCGTCGGTGGTCAAGGTCAGCCCGCCGAGCAAGGCGCCGACGCCGCTACCCAATTGCTGGATCGCCGAGTTGGCGCTGAGGAAGGCGCCGCGCTTGGCCGGCTCCGGCACCGTCGTCATCAGCGCCTGCAACGGAATGGTGCGTCCCGATACCGCCGTCATGAAGAACGGGAAGAACAGCACCACCGCGATCAGCGGCATCACAGGCAGGTGCGTGATGAACATCATCGGCACCACCGACAGTAGCGCCAGATAGCGGTACACTTTTTGCGCGCCGGCGCGGTCCGACCACTTGCCGACCAGACGCGCGCTGACCAACGTGGCCAGGCCGCCCGCCAGATAGACGTAGGTGATCTCGGCCGGCTTGACGCCGAGGTTGGCCACCAGCACCGGCGAGATGAACGGAATCACCAGCATGCCGGTCGCCATATTGACAAAGGACAGCGCGAACGCGCGCAAATGATTCGGCACGCGGTACAGGCCGATCAGATTCGGCAACACGGCCGACAGCGGCACCGGATGCGTCAAATGGTCGACCATCGACGGCAAGGCGCGCGCGGCCAGCGCCCAGATCACCACCGAAAACAGCACCAGCAGATAAAAGGGCGAGGCCCAGCCGAAGTGCGCGGCCAGCATCACGCCGGTCGGCACGCCGGCCACGGCCGCCAGGCTGAACGACGTCATTACGATGCCGGTCGCGGCGCCGCGGCGGTGGGCCGGGATCAGGTCGCCGATGATGGCCATGATGATGGCGCCGAGCACGCCGCCGGTCACGCCGGCGAACGCGCGCGACAGCACCAGCACGTGGAAATTGGGCGCGACCGCGCACGCTAAATTAGACAGCGTGAACAGCGCGAACATCCACAGCAGCAGGCGTTTGCGGTCGAAGCGGTCGATATACATCGCCGCCAGCAGGCCGGACAGGCCGGCGCACCAGGCGTAGGCCGACACGGCGCCGGACACGGCCGTCGGCGTGATGGCGAACGCCTGCATCAGCTGCGGCGCCAATGGCATCATCACCATGAAATCCATAATCACGGTAAATTGCGTCAGCGCCAGCAGCCACAGCACGAGGCGCTCGCGCGCCGGGGTCAGCGCCAGGGGAGCGTTGGTGTTGATCTTCATTCCAGCGCCAGGATCTCGGCCGTCGTGCGGCGCAGAATCGCGCGGATGTGCTCCAGCTTGGCGGCGCTCGGATGGTTCTCCTGCCCCTGCGCGATGACCGCGTGCTTGAGCTCATGCATGATCGTGCGCAGGTCGTCGCGCGACTCGGCCGGATCGCTCATGCGCGCCACGATGGCGTCGACGAACTGGCGGTTCTCGGCCAGGAACGCCTCGCCTTCCGCAGTGATCGTGTGCAGCTTCTTGTTGCCGTCCGGGCTGGCCGAGACGTGGCCCATGTCGAGCAGCATCGACAGCAGCGGATAGATCGCGCCGGGACTGGGCGAGTAGCCGCCGCCGGAACGCTGCTCGAGCTCCTTGATGATTTCGTAGCCGTGGCGCGGCTTTTCCGCGATCAATTGCAGCACGATGTAGCGCATGGCGCCGGCGTCGAACATTTTCGGGCCGCGTCCGCGACCGCCGCCGCCCCCGCCGCCACCGTGATGGGGACCGTGGGACGCGCGCGGATGATGCGAATGATGTGAATGGTTAAACATGTGAAACTCCTTTAGCGGTCTGATTAAGACATAACAAGCTAAGATATAACTTCTTAAGATATAACTTATTAAGATATATCTTATCTTATTTTTGACAGAGTTCAAGCACCAATTTGTAACAGGCGAAAAAAAGCGGACCGTGGGGTCCGCTTCGTTGTCCGCTTTGGTTATCCGCTTGGCGCGTCAGCTGTCGAGGTGGGAAATCAGCAGCCGGCGGTTGTCGGTCTCGCCGCTTTTCGGCTTTTGCTGCACCACCACGCGCGCGTTCTGCGTGTCGAGCGAGATGCCGACCGACAGGATATCGATCAGCAGCAGCTGCAAAATCCGCGAGATCATCGACAGGAACGTCGTGCTGTCCTCGGTGTGATCGACCGACAGGCAGACGCTGGCCTTCTTCGCCAGCGGCGAATTGCTGGCCGTGATGGCGATGACGTCGGCGCCCGCCGCGCGCGCCGCGTCGACCGCCTCCAGCAGATCCGGCAGCTTGCCCGAATTGGAGATCGCGATCACCACGTCGCCCGGATTGAGCAGCTCCGCCGCCAACGTCAGCAAATGCGAATCGCCATACGCTGACGTCGGAATGCGGAAGCGGAAGAACTTGTGCTGGCCGTCCAGCGCCACCACGCGCGAATTGCCCATCGCGTAAAACTCCACGCGCTTGGCCTTGGCCACCAGCGCGATCGCCTTGTCGAGCGAGCGCACGTCCAGCTGA
>DASVTJ010000585.1:0-3774 GCA_036387635.1 Duganella sp. | reverse complement strand
GCCTGGCGCACCGCGTCCAGATTCGTCGTGAAGAAGTTGCCCTTGATCCGTCCCAGCGCGTTGTTGCGCAAGGTCAGATGGTTCACGTGCTGTAACTCGTCATGCCCGATGCTCTCGATGCGGATGGTGCGCAGGTTGAACTCCGGACGCTGCGCCACCCACCATACGCCTGCGGCGATGCATGCCAACAGCACCAGGGCGAAAATGCCATTGGCCGTCGCATTCAACGCTTTTACGTCTTGCCACATCTGCCGCTCAACCCTTCATCTTCAAGCGCGCCGTGCGCAGGATTTCCACGCACAGGTCTTCATAGCTGATGCCCGCCGCGCGCGCCGCCATCGGCACCAGCGAGTGGCCGGTCATGCCGGGCGAGGTGTTCGCCTCCAGCAGGAACGGCTTTTGATCGCGTTCGCGCAGCAGCAAATCGATCCGTCCCCAGCCCTCGCAACCGAGCGCGCGATAGGCCGCCACGGCGATGCGCTGCATCTCGGCGGCCAAGGCCTCCGGCAGCACGGCCGGGCAAACGTATTTGACGTCGTCGGTGAAGTACTTGTTCTGGTAGTCGTAATTGCCGGCCGGCGCCACGATCTCGATGATCGGCAGCGCGCGGGTGTCGGCGCCGCCGCCCAGCATGGCAACCGTGAATTCACGGCCGGTGACGAATTCTTCGGCCAGCACCGAGTCGTCCAGCGCGGCGGCGATATCGTAGGCGGCCTTGAATTCCCCGGCGACGCTGACCTTGGTGATGCCGATGCTCGAACCTTCATGCGGCGGCTTGACGATCAGCGGCAAGCCAAGATCGGCGGCGATATTATCCAGGTCCGAGCCGGCGACTACGACAGCGTAGCGCGGCGTCGGCAAGCCGGCGGCAAGACACACGATCTTGGTGGTGATCTTGTCCATGCATACCGCGCTGGTGCTCACGCCGCTGCCGGTGTACGGAATGCCCAGCAATTCCAGCGCGCCCTGCAAGCTGCCGTCTTCGCCGAAGCGGCCGTGCAGCGCGATGAACACGCGGTCGAATTTTTCCGCCGCCAGGTCGGCCAGCGAGCGCTCGGCGGTGTCGAAGGCGTGGGCGTCGACGCCCTTGCTTCGCAGCGCCGCCAGCACGCCGGCGCCGGACATCAGGGATACTTCGCGTTCGGCGGAACGGCCGCCAAGCAGCACGCCGACCTTGCCGAAAGCTTTTACATCAACAGGAGTAAGCTGGTTCACAATCAGACCTTTGGATAATTAGTCAGTTTGGCCGGGACGCCGCTGATCGAGCCCGCGCCCATGGTGATGACGACGTCGCCGTCGCGCACCACGCTCATGATGGTTTCCGGCATATCGCCGATCGCCTCGACAAAAATCGGTTCCGTCTTGCCGCGTGCGCGCAAGGCGTGTGCCAGCGCGCGGCCGTCGGCCGCCACGATCGGCGCCTCGCCGGCGGCGTACACCTCGGCCAGCACCAGCACGTCCGGCGTGCCCAGTACCTTGACGAAGTCCTCGAACAGGTCGCGCGTGCGGCTGTAGCGGTGCGGCTGGAACGCCAGCACCAGGCGGCGGCCCGGATAGGCGGCGCGCGCGGCGGCGGTGGTCACTTCCATCTCCAGCGGATGGTGGCCGAAGTCGTCGACCAGTGTAAACTCGCCTCCGCCGGGAATCGCAACCTCGCCATGTTTGGTGAAGCGGCGGCCGACGCCCGCGAATCCCGCCAGGCCGGCCTGCGTGGCGCTGTCGTCGATGCCGATCTCGCGGGCGATGGCGATCGCCGAGCAGGCGTTCTGCACGTTGTGCATCCCGGGCTGGTTCAGCACCACGTCGAGGTCCGGATAGCCTTCCTGGATCACGGTGAAGTGCATCTCCACACCGACGGCGCGCGCGTTCACGGCGCGCACTTCGGCGTCCTCGTGGAAGCCGTAGGTGGTCACCGGCTTGGTCACCTGCGGAATGATCGAGCGCACGTGCACATCGTCGATGCACAGCATCGCGCGGCCATAGAACGGCAGACGGTGCGTGAAATGCACGAAGGCCTGCTTGAGCTTTTCGAAATCGTGCTCGTAGGTTTCCATGTGGTCGGCATCGATGTTGGTGATCACTTCGATCATCGGCGTCAGGTTCAGGAACGAGGCGTCCGATTCATCGGCTTCGGCTACCAGATACTCGCCGCTGCCCAATTTGGCGTTGGCGCCTGCGCTGGTCAGGCGCCCGCCGATGACGAACGTCGGGTCCAGGCCGCCCTGCGCCAGCACCGACGCCACCAGGCTGGTGGTCGTGGTTTTGCCGTGCGTGCCGGCGATGGCGATGCCGCGCTTCAGGCGCATCAACTCGCCCAGCATCACGGCGCGTGGAACGATGGGGATCTTGCGGCTGCGCGCCGCGACGATTTCCGGATTGTCCTTCTGTACAGCGGTCGACGTCACCACCGCGTCGGCGTTGCCGATGTTTTCGGTCGCGTGGCCCTGGAACACTTTGGCGCCCATCTCCACCAGACGCTGGGTGACGGCGTTGCTGCCCAGGTCCGAACCGGAGACGGTATAGCCGAGCGTCAGCAGCACTTCGGCGATGCCGCTCATGCCGCTGCCGCCGATGCCGACGAAGTGTATGTTCTGTACTTTATGCTTCACTGCTTATCCTTAACCTTAACCTTTAACCGTTGCCAGTTGTTCTATGACCTGTGCGATCGCTTCGTTCGCATCGCGCTTGCCGACCTTGTGCGCCGCCGTCGCCATCGTCAGGCAGGCGGTGCGCGTCAGCGTTTCGAGCAGCGTCGCCAGGCTTTGCGCGCTCATTTCCGTCTGCGGCATGTGGATCGCCGCGTTCTGTTTCGCCATCCATTGCGCGTTGTCGCGCTGGTGGCTGGTGGTCGACGCCACCAGCGGCACCAGCACGCTCGCCACGCCGGCGGCGGTCAGCTCCGACACGGTGATCGCGCCGGCGCGGCACACCACCACGTCGGCGCCGCTGTAGGCGGCGGCCATGTCGTCGATGAAGTCGACCACGTTGGCCTGCACGCCGGCCTGCGCGTACGACGCGCGCAGCGCATCGATATTCTTCTTGCCCGACTGGTGCGTCACCAGCGGGCGCCGTGCGGCCGGGATCAGCGCCAGCGCCGCCGGCAGGTTGTCGTTGAGCGCCTTGGCGCCAAGGCTGCCGCCGACCACCAGGATCCGCAGCGGACCTTCGCGGCCGACGAAACGCTGCGCCGGCACGGCCATGTCCAGTATCTCCTTGCGCACCGGATTGCCGGTGACGACCGCCTTGTCGGCGGCCTTGCCGAAATCGGCCGGGAAGCCGAAGCACACGCGGTCCGCGAACGGCACCAGCGTCTTGTTCGACAACAGCAGCGCGGCGTCGGCGTTCACCAGCACCAGCGGCACGCCGCCCATGCGCGCCATCAAGCCGCCCGGCACGGTGACGTAACCGCCCATGCCCAGCACCACGTCCGGCTTGCGGCGGCCGATGTAGCCGCGGCAGGCGATGAAGGCCTTGACCATCTTCAGCGCGCCGCCGAACGAATGCTTCAAGCCCTTGCCGCGCATGCCGGTGAAGTCGATGCTGTCCATGGCGATGCCGTGCTTGGGCACCAGTTCCTGCTCCATGCCGGCGGAGGTGCCCAGCCACGTCACCTCCCAGCCGCGCGCGCGCATCGTTTGCGCGATCGCCAGGCCGGGGAAAATGTGACCGCCGGTGCCGGCCGCCATGATCATCAGTTTTTTCATCGTCCGCGTCATAATCTGCCACCGCGCATCAGAACCCGGTTCTCGTAGTCGATCCGGAGCAGGATCGCGA
>DASVTJ010000584.1:0-11144 GCA_036387635.1 Duganella sp. | reverse complement strand
CTGGGTCTTGCCGCTGCCGGCGGTGCCGACCACGCGCAGGCGGAACGGCGAGAACTCCAGCCGGCGCGCCCACGTCGCCAGGCCGCCGGACAGCCGCGCGACCATCTCGGCGGCGTTGCCGATCATCGAGCTGGGGTCGGGACGCAGGCTGAGCATGTTGCCGAGGAAGCGCGTGACCTTGTCGAACTGCTCGTTCGGCTTGGGATCGGAGATCGGCAGGATTTCGCGGATCACGGCGGCCAGCCGGTCTTTATTGGTGGCGTCGATGATGTGGCGCGAATCGATGCCCGCCAGCGGCGCATTGCGCACGGTGTAGTCCGGGCAGTACAGGAGGTAGTCGATCGACAGCTCGCTGCCGAAGCGCTCGCTCAACCCCTTGATCGACTGCATGATATGGTTGGCGACCTTGAGCGGTTTGCCTCCATAGTGGCGCACCAACCCGTCGTCGGTCTCGTTCAGGAAGCCCGACTTCTGCTCGATCAGCAGCATGCGGCCGTTGGGGGCGACGATAATGAAATCGATCTCGCCGTAGGCCGAAAAGCCGTTCTCGACATTGGTCCAGTGGACGCCGTGATAGATGCGGTAGGGAGCGCCGGCCATGGCGGCCTCGAGGTAGGTCAGCGTCTCGATTTCCCGGGCGGCGGTGCCGGTGACGGCCATCTCTTGCCAGCCGGTGGGGTGAAGATGAGCCATGAAGTGGGGACGGTTCGTTGGGGAAAAAACATTGTAATCCGGCGCCGCCGCAAGGGCCGCTCCGTTACCGGTATGATGGCGGCATGAACTCTGAAAAGCTGGCTTTGCTGTTGACTTACGAAATGCCTTACGGAAAATACAAGGGCCGCAAGCTGGCCGACCTGCCCGGTCACTATCTGGGCTGGTTCGCGCGCGAGGGCTTTCCGTCCGGCGAGCTCGGCGCGCTGATCGCGCTGATGTACGAACTCGACCACAACGACTTGCGCGGCCTGCTCGATCCGTTGCGCCGGCCGCATCGGCCGCCCGGCCGCTGACGCGGCAATCGGTTCCATCGCCTGGTGCGGGCGCGGCCGGAGTGTTGGTATCTGTTTGCAACAAGTGACGTCGGACAATTTGGATTGCGTGTATAAAGTCACTTATCGCTACCAAAGGAGAACGCCATGGCACCCCATCCCTATCGCTGCATCTGCTTCATCATCCCATCGAAAATGCTGCGCCGGCTGGCCGAGAAGGCCGCCGACCCGGACGAGCGCTGCCTGTTGCTCGACCAGGCCGAACTGTCGGCCCATTTGCGCGGCCAGCGCTCGATGGCGTTACCCGCCACCGCCCTGGGCATCAGCGCCACCGGCGAGAAGCGCCGCACCGTCTACGATGCCAAGGGCAAAACCACGCTGCCGGGCAAACTGGTGCGCGGCGAAAGCGCCAAGGCCGGCACCGATGTCGCCGTCAACCAGGCCTACGACGGCGCCGGCGCCACCTATGACTTCCTGCGCGAAGTATTGAAACGAAACTCGATCGACGGCAAGGGCGCGCGGCTCGACTCGACCGTGCACTATCAGAAAAATTTCAACAACGCGTTCTGGAACGGCCAGCAAATGGTCTACGGCGACGGCGACGGCAAACTGTTCCTCGGTTTCACCGGCGCCATCGACGTCATTGCCCACGAACTGGCCCACGGGCTGTCGCAACACGCGGTGCCGGGCGGCCTGGTCTACGAAGACCAGAGCGGCGCGCTGAACGAATCGATCTCCGACGTCTTCGGCAGCATGGTCAAGCAGTGGACGCTCAAGCAAAGCAGCGCCCAGGCCGATTGGCTGATCGGCGCCGGCATCATGGGGCCGACCATCGGCAAGGCGCTGCGTTCGATGGCCGATCCCGGCAACAAGGAACTAACCTGGTCGGGCGATGACCAACCCAAGACCATGGCCGGTTATATCGAGGATGGCGACGTCCACACCAACTCGGGCATCCCCAACCACGCCTTTTACGCGGCCTGCATCGCGCTCAAGGGCAATTCGTGGGACAAGGCCGGACCGATCTGGTACAAAGCGATGGCGCTGCTGACGTCGGACGCCACCTTTGCCGACATGGCCAAGGCCACCATGCAATCGGCCGAGCTGCTGTACGGAGCCGACTCCAAGGAACAGCATGCGGTGCAAGCCGCATGGAAGCTGGTCGGCGTCATTTGAAGCACAGGAAGGAGGCGTGATGCGTATGAAACTGCGATGTACCGGGGGCTTTACCGGACCGGCCGGGGCGCAAACGCGCACCATCGATCTGGCGCAGCTGCCGCCCACCCAAGCCGAGGAAATGGAGCAGCTGGTCAATGCCAGCGACTTTTTCGCGTTGCCGGAAAAACTGGTCAAGGAGGCGCCGAAGTCCTGGGATTTCCAGTACGACCTGGAGGTCGACCAGGGCGAGCAAGCCCACACCGTGCGCTATCATTTGGACGCGGCGCCGGACGAGCTGCGCACGCTGACCGAGAAGATCAACGACGAGGTCGATCCGGACTGATTTTCAGTTCCGGAAAACCGGTTCGCAGGTCGAGTTCGCGGGTGAAGCGCTGTTCCGGGAACAGCGCCAGCAGCAACTCGGCCGTGGTGCGGATCACGCAGCCGGGGCCGACATGGCCGCCGAACACATGGCCGCGCGCATCGGACACCGACATGTGCAAATGCGCGCCGTCCACCGCGATCGAACCGGCCAG
Source organism: Duganella sp. (assembly GCA_036387635.1). GTDB lineage: Bacteria > Pseudomonadota > Gammaproteobacteria > Burkholderiales > Burkholderiaceae_D > Rugamonas. The sequence continues at coordinate 8,464 of DASVTJ010000584.1, read as the reverse complement.
CGTGAGGATTTCCAGGTCGCCACGCAACTCGGTCGTGTCTTCCCGCCCCGCGTAGCGCAGCTGCGCCACCTCCAGGCTGCCGATGCCTTGCAGTACGAAGCCGGCCTGATGGCCGCTGCCCAGCAAGGCCGCCACCACGGCGGCGCGCAGGTCGTCGCCGGGATGCAGCCGCAGCGGCAACGTCAGCATCGCGTCACCAGTAATGGCAGCAGTGACGGCACCAACGACGGCACCGGTCACGGCACCATGCGCGCGAATTCGCCGCTTTTCATCAGCAGTTGCAAATCGTTGGCGCCGCCGATCAGCACGCCCTTCACAAAAATCATCGGAAACGTTGGCCAGCCGGACCACATCTTCAACGCCGTGCGCGGGCGCCATTCAGAAAAATAATTACCATAGCTCAGATACTTATAGGGCGTGCCGTTGGCGTCCAAAATCTGGCGCGCCTTGCGCGGAAACGGGTTCAGGCCCATGCCTACCACCACCACGTCGTTGGCCGCGCATGCGGCTTGCACCTCGGCCACCAGATCACGGCGATAGGCGCTGATGCGCTCGCGGATCGCGGGGTGGATATGCGCTTCGTCCAGAATGTTACGGCTCATCGGTGCTTCCTTATCATCGAAAACCGCAAGCGTAGCCGCAACCGGCGCGAAGAGCCAGTGTTTTTCCGCGCCGGGGAGCGGGCTGCCTCCCCGGCGATCGCGCTGGCTACCGGCTCAGAGATTGAGCTTGGTGACCTTGGTGCCTTCGAGGTTCAGGTTCGCCATCAGGCCGGCGTTGGTCAGCACCAGCGCCTGCACCGGCCCGGTCGCGGTGGCGGTATCGATTTCGCCGTTGGCGCCGACCTTGAGCAAGGCCACGGAACCGTCGACGCCTGCCGTCCAGCCTTTGCTGTTGCGGAATTTGTCCAGCGCCTCGCGCGTCATGAACAGCAACACCACCGCCTTGGACTGCGCGCCGGCCTGGAACCCGACCGACACTGACGTCATGCTGTAATAATCGGTTGTCTGGCCGCCGGTGCGCAGCACGCCGCGGCCGTATTCGCCGCCGACCACCAGGCCGGCCGCCAGCACGCGCGGGAACACCAGCACGCCGTTGGCCTTGCGCACCAGTTCGCGCGAACCCTTAACTTCCTTGTACAGCCGTTCGAGCGTGTCATAGGAACCGCGTTCGATTTCCGTCTTGACGGCCGCCGGTTCGGACTTGGCGTCGGTGGTGGTGGTCGTGCAACCGCCAAGGGCCAGGCCTGCCAGAGCCAGGGTCACGGTGGCGCGCATCAAAAAGGTACGTTTTTGCATGGAACTCTCCTGAAAAGTGAATCGGCCGGTCTTGCTAGGATCTTGCTACGATCTTGCTAAATAAGCACCCCGATTTTGGCACTTTTATCGAAACCGTGCAGTGTCTGGTCTGTATTAAACACGCCACGAATTGTGCGAAATGCCACGTTTTTCCAAAGAAACCGCAGTCCAGCGCGCCACGGGATGGCTACGCGCGGCTGCCGAACGCGAGCCGCTTGCCTTCGCGCAGCATCGACGCGAACTCCGCGGCCGGAACCGGCTGGCTGAACAGATACCCCTGCAACTGGTCGCAACCCAGGTCGCGCAGGAAAATCATCTGCTCGGCCGTCTCCACGCCTTCGGCGACGATCTCCTGGCGCAATTGCTGCGCCATCGTCACGATCGCGCGCGCGATGGCGCAATCGTTTTCTTCATAAGGCAAACCGACCACGAACGAGCGGTCGATCTTCAAGGTGCTGATCGGGAATTTTTTCAGATACGCCAGGCTCGAATACCCCGTGCCGAAGTCGTCGAGCGCCAGCGACATGCCCATCGCCACCAACTCGTTCATGATGGCGATGACGTTGTCGGTGCCGCGCACCAACAGGCTTTCGGTGATTTCAAGGTTGATCTGGTCCGGCTGCACGCCATAGCGCTCCAGCACCGCCGCGATGCGCTGCGGCAGCTGGCTGTCGAATTGCCGCGCCGACAGATTAACGGCGATCGACGGCACGATCAGGTTGTCCTCGCGCCAGTCGCGGATCTGGCGGCAGGCCTGCTCCAGCACCCACGTGCCCAGATCGAGGATCAAGCCGGTTTCCTCGGCCACCGGAATGAACACGCCCGGCGAGACCAGCCCGCGCACCGGATGGCGCCAGCGCAGCAGCGCCTCGGCGCCGACGATGCGGCCGCTGCGCAGGCTCACCTTCGGCTGGTAGTACAGCAGCAGCTCGTCGCTGACGATCGACTGGCGCAGCTCGCTCTCGAGCCGCAGATGCTCCTTGGCGCGCTGGTTCATCTCCTCGCTGTAGAACAGGAAGTCGGCTTCGATGTTTTGCGCCGCGCGGCTCATGGCGACGTCGGCGCAGCGGATCAGCGTCGGCACGTCGGTGCCGTCCCCGGGGTAGACGGTGATGCCGATGTGCGCCCCCACCTGTAGGCTGTGCGAGTCGATCTGGATCGGCGCCGCCAACGCCGATAGCAATTTTTGCGCGACGATGGCCGCATGTTCGCGCTTTTCGATGTGCAGCAGCGCGATCGCGAACTTGTGGCCGTCGAGCCGCGCCAGCACGTCGACCTCGCGCAGCGCGGCCCGCAACAGGCGGCCGACCTCGCACAGCAGCTCGTTGCCGATATGGCCGCCCAGGGTGTCGCTGATGGCGCCGATGCGGGTGATGTCGACCACCAGCATCGCGCCGTGCTCCTGCGTGCGGCGCGTCTCCATCAACGCCTGGTCGACCAGCTGCGTCAGCAGGCACAGGTTGGGCAGCCCGGTCAGCGGATCGTAGTTGGCCAGCCGCTGCACGCGCGCCTGCACGTCCTTGTGCTCGCTGATGTCGGAGAACAGCGAAAACGTATGGGTGATCTTGCCCTGTTCGTCGCGCACCACGCTGATCGTCACCGATTGCGGAAACAGGTCGCCGTTCTTGCGCTTGCCGATGATCTCGCCGCGCCACGGCCCCAGCCCCTGCATCGCCGAGCGCACCTTGGCGCGGAACTCGGCGTCGTGCACGCCCGAGCGCAGCAGGTCCGGCGTCCTGCCGATCGATTCCTCCGGCGTGTAGCCGGTAATGCGCGTAAACGACGAGTTGATCGAGACGATGCGCTCGTTGGCGTCGGTGATCAGCACGCCCTGGTCGCTGTCCTCGATGATGCGCGCGTGCAGGTTGATCTTGTCGACCGCCGACAACGCCTCGTCGACCCGCGCCAGCTTGACCAGCATGCCGGCCGGCTCGCCGCTGTCGTCGTGGCGCAGGAAGATGTGCAGCTTGACCCAGATGATCTCGCCGTTTTTCTTACGGCGGCGCACCTCGGCGCTGGCGCCGGCCGCGCCGTTTGCCGGGCCGTTTGTTGGGCCGTTTGTTGGGCCGTTTGCCGGGCCGGCGGCCTCACCGTTGTGGACGTCGAGTTCGGCGCTCAGCTCGGCGATGTTGCCGTCGTCATCGTCCTCGGCGTACAGGAACAGCACGTGCTGGCCCAGCGCCTCGGCGCCCGTGTACCCGAACATCTGCGTCGCGCCCGGACTCCAGGCCGTCAGGTAGCCGGTCAGGTCGAGCTCGAGCACCGCGTCGTCGCGGGCCTCGACCGACGGCGCCAGCGTCGCGCGCGCCTCGGCCAGCGCCGCATCCAGACTGGCCAGGGTCCGCGCCAGCGCCTCGCCCTGCTCGGTACGGGCCCGCCGACTCAGCGCCAGGCAACGCTCGAGGGCGTCAAGCATGGTCTTTGCCGCCATGTGCTTTGCCCGCCCTGGCCGGCGCCACGGTCTGCATCCACAGATAGGCGTCGACGACGATCTGATTGAAAGCGTCGGTGTCGATTTGCAGCGCTAGCACGCGCCCGGCCAGCGCCACGCGGTCGTCCCCCTCGGCCGCCTCGACGATCGCCAGGAGCTCGCCCAGTTCGCCCTCGTGCGCCAGCAGCGCCTGCTGCACGGACTCGCTCATCGTCAGCGGCCGCAGCACCTCGACCAGGGACAGTCCGAACAGCACGCCCAGCAGCGAGAACATGCCGACCATGAACGCTTGCTCCTGCTGCGCCTTGCCCAGCCCGGCATCCCGGGCCAGCAATTCCATCGCCCGCGCCCGCACCGCCACCCGCGCCAACAGCATCGGCGAGCGCTGGTCGCCTTCGCGCGACGAGAACAGCATCAGGTTGAGCCAGCGCCGCAGTTGCGCGCGGCCCAGGATCAGGATCGCCTGCGAAAAGCTGCTGACGCGGCGGCCGCTGCCCATGCCCAGCGAATTGACCAGCCGCAGCAGGTGGTACGACAGCGTCGGGTCTTGCCGCAGCAGCGCTTCGATTTCGTGGGTGTCGGCGTCGGCCGAAACCAGTTGCACCAATTTTAACGCCAGCGCACGCGAGGCCACCTGGCTGCCGACCGGCTTGGGCGGCGGTGCCAGGAACCACTCGCCCTCGACCCAGGCGACGGCTGCCGGCATTTCCTGGCTCAACGCGCAATCGGCGCGGTGCAGCTTGTCGGCCGGCAGTTGATTCCAGCCGGCCTCGTCGAGCAGCGCGCCGATGGTGTCGGCTGTGCCCGCGCGGTAATAGCAGTCCATATCGCCGGCGGCAAGTTGGGCCAACACACGCAGCAAGCTTTCCGAAGGCGCATTGGACTCGGCCAAGCTGTCCGCGTCGAACAGCAGCGCGCCCGGATGCCCGTTGCGGTCGGCCAGCGGATGCAGAAAAACGGCGGGAGTGGCAATCAGGGCAGTCATAAATGGTCCGGCGCAACAATCAGTTACCCGCTATGGTACTCCGAAACAGTTGGCGTCGGCCAACATTGTCAGGCGGCTAGACGATTCGCCCACCCGTTGACTGTTCCAGATCAAGCAGACTGCGCATGGCGGGGCAAATGCCGCACCAAGCGCTCGAACAGGCCCGGCCGGCGCATGCGCGCGGTCCACCAGTTCAACGCCGCGCCGTTCTCGCCGCTGCGCCAGGCCAGGTAAAACGTTTCGGCCGGCTTCGGTTCTTCGACCTGCTTTTCCACCAACAGGCCGGCGTCGATGGCGGCGCGCGCGCACGGCTCCGGCAGAAAGCCGAAGCCGGTGCCAGCCAGTTGGAAGCGCAGCTTGGTGTGCATGTCCGGCACCGTCAACGTATCCTGCCCCAGCAACAGGCCGACCGTGCGCGGCGCCAGCTGGCGGGCCGAGTCGGCCACGCTGACGGCGCGGTATTGCTGCAGATGCACGCGATCAAGCTTGCCTCGGACGGCGGCCAGCGGGTGCGACGGCGCCACCGCGAACACGAAGTCGACCTTGCCGATCGGCTCGGAGACGTAACCGCCGCCGGCCGGGCCGTCGCCGGCCACGCCCACCAGCAGGTCGGCGCGGCGGTCCAGCAGCGCCTCCCAGGCGCCGGACAGCGTTTCCTGCACGATACGCAGCCGGGTTTGCTGCGCGACATCGTAAAAGGCGTTGATATCGTCGAGGAACATGCAAGGCGAGAACATCGAATCCATGCCGACCGCCAGTTCGGTCTCCCAGCCGGAGGCCACGCGCCGCACCCGGTGCTCCAGATCCTGCGCCGCCTTGAGCAGGTAGCGACCCTCCTTGAGCAATTCCACGCCCGCCGGCGTGAGCACCACACGCGGGCCGTTGCGCTCGAACACTTGCACGCCCAGGTCGTCCTCCAGTTTGCCGACGGTATAGGAGATGGTCGAGGGCACGCGATGCAGTTCCTTGCCTGCGGCCGAAAACGAACCACGGCGGTCGATGGCGTCGACGATTTGCAGCGCTTCCAGGCTTAATCTGAGCATTCGATTTTTTCGATAATAAAGTGGTAAATTTTCCGTTTTTTAATCCAGAAGCCGGCGTCTATACTGTGATTCACGGATGCGGCGATGTTGCAACAGCGACGAAACAACTGTGAAAATTATCGCACATCGGCAAAACAACCTTTGATACAAACTTAGAAACGGAGCTCATCATGTTACAAATTCGCAAAAGTGAAGATCGCGGTCTGGCAAATCACGGCTGGCTGAACTCCCGCCATAGTTTCTCGTTCGGCAGCTACCGCGACCCTGAGCACGTCGGTTTCGGCCCGCTGCTGGTGATTAACGAAGACCACGTCGAAGCCGGCCAGGGTTTCGGCACCCACGGCCACCGCGACATGGAGATCATCTCGTACGTGCTGAGCGGCGCGCTGGAGCATAAGGACAGTATGGGCACCGGCTCGGTACTGCACTACGGCGATGTGCAGCGGATGAGCGCCGGCACCGGCGTGCGTCACAGCGAGTTCAACGGTTCGCAGAAGGACCAGGTGCACTTCCTGCAAATCTGGATACAGCCAAGCGAGACCAGCATTCCGCCGAGCTACGAGGAAAAGCACTTCACGCCGGAAAGCAAACAAGGCCGCTTGCGCCTGGTCGCTTCGAACGACGGCCGCGAAGGCTCGGTGCTGGTGCATCAGGATGCGGCGATTTATGCGACCATCATGGCCGTCGGCGACAGCCTGAAGCACGAGCTGGCGAGCGGCCGTACCGCGTATGTCCACGTGATCCGTGGCGATGTCACCGTCAACGGCACCGCGCTGAAAGGCGGCGACGCGCTGAAGATCACGGCGGAAAACCTAGTCACGCTGGAACAGGCGACCGACGCAGAAGTGCTGGTGTTTGATTTGCCTAACTAAGTAGGCGAACTTGGTTACCAAACTCAGTGACCAAACTAAGTCCTTCCTGTGGGAAAGACCGTCCGGAAATAATTTTCCCATAGTTTTGGTATGATGAAGGGCGCGCCGGGTCTGTTCGAACAGCCCGGCGCGCTTTTTTACCTTATTACATCACCGATAATTGAAGAGCATAGCTATGTTGCAGAGCGCGGAAACACCGGCAAAAGACGAATTGGACTACATGACTTCTTGCGCGCTGCCGACGCCGTGGGCCCAGTTCACGCTGCACGCGTTCGTCGAAAAGGCCACCGGCAAGGAACATCTGGCCATGGTGCTGGGCGACATCGGCAACGGCGAGCCGGTGCTGGCGCGCGTGCACTCCGAATGCCTGACCGGCGACGTGCTGTTCTCGCAACGTTGCGACTGCGGCGCCCAGCTCGAAGGCGCGCTCAAGAAGATCGCCGCCGAAGGGCGCGGCGTGCTGCTGTATTTGCGCCAGGAAGGCCGCGGCATCGGCTTGATCAACAAGATCCGCGCCTACCGCCTGCAGGAAGCCGGCGCCGACACGGTCCAGGCCAACGAGCAGCTGGGCTTCAAACCGGACCAGCGCACGTACGGGCTGGTCAAGCCGATGCTGGCCCAGTTCGGCGTGACAAGCTTGCGACTGATGACCAATAATCCGCGTAAGATCGATGCCATGACCAAACTCGGCATCGAAGTGGCCGAGCGCGTGCCGCTGCTGGTGAACCGCAACGCCTTCAACCAGCATTACCTGAACACCAAGGCCGCCAAGCTGGGCCATATGATGACGCCGCTGGCGCCAGCCGCCGTCGAAGATGGCGCGCTGTAAGGTCGACGAAAGAACTCGTCTAAGGACTGCATGAAATTTACCGCGTTTGCCACCTCCATCGCCTTGACCGGGGCCTGCGCCGGCGCGCTTGCAGCCTCCACCGCAGCAACCAGCACCGCCGCCGCGCCGGCGCTGGCCGCCACTACCACAACAACGGCAACCTCGGCAACCGCGCCCATCGCCAAGCCGAAGCCGCCGGCGACGTCGCCTGCGGCCGGTTCGCCTGGCGCGCCCGCAGCGACTGGTTCAGCTGATTCGCCCGCCTCCCCCGCTTCTTCTCCCGACGTTGCCGACGCCTCTGCCGACACGGCGCCGCTGCCGCCGCCGTCGAGCGCGGCCCAGCATCTGTACGCGTCGGCCAAGAACGACATCCTGCAAGTACGCTCGCTGCTGAAAAGCGGCCGTACGCAATCGTCGGTCGGCTCCGGCTTTTTGATCGGCACCAGCAACCTGGTCGTCACGAACTACCACGTGGTCTCCCAGTTCGCGCTCGATCCCGACACCTACGTCGGCGAATGGGTCGATACCAGCGGCCAGCGCGGCAATGTCGAGCTGCTGGCGGTCGATGTGCTGCACGATTTGGCGGTATTGCGCGTCAACCGCAACGGCACCGGCTTCTTCAAGATCCCCGACCAGCTGGCGCGCCTGACGCAAGGCCAGTATTTATACTCGATGGGCAATCCGCTCGATCTGGGCTTCGCCATTTCCGAGGGCGCCTACAACGGCGTGATCGCGCGCAGTTTTTACGACCAGCTGATGTTCACCGGCCCGATCAATTCCGGCATGAGCGGCGGCCCCAGCGTGACGGTCGACGGTTCGGTGGCGGGCGTCAACGTCTCGAAACGGCTCGATGGCGAGCTGGTCAGTTTCCTGGTGCCGGCCCGCTTCGCCCAGGATTTACTGCGCAAGGTCGAGCAACAACAAGGCAAGGCGCCGGCCGACTTCACGTCGGTGGTGGCCGCCCAGCTGCTCAGCCACCAACGCGCGATGGTCGACCAGTTGCTGG
>DASVTJ010000583.1:0-2249 GCA_036387635.1 Duganella sp. | reverse complement strand
CGTCGTTGGCAAAAATGATGGAGCCGCCGCTACCGGCGATCGCCCGCTCGATCGTCACGCCGAGGGCGATCGAAATGTTGTGGTAGCCCGGCGCGGTCGAACTGAACCCGAAGTTGTTCAGATTGATGACCGTGCGGCCGGTGCAGGCCGAAAAGTCGAACGTGTCGGAGCCGCCCGCGTCCCAGACGCACTGCAGCGCCGCGTCGGTGCCGAACCGGTAGCTGTCGTTGCCGGTGTGATAGGCGGTGTTGGCGCCGTACATATACTGGATCGCCAGGATGTCGTACATCATCGGCGTGATGCCGTAATTGCCGTTCAGATTGAAACCGGACCCGACGTTATACGACATCTGCGTGTAGTCCAGATTGTCGGTGTCCGCAGGCAGGAAAGGTCCGTCGATGACGGCGCCGCTGGCGTCGTAGTCGCCAGGGTGCTTCAGGCCCAGCGTGTGTCCGAACTCGTGGATCAGCACCGACCGCCCGAAATCGCCGTCGGCGAAGGTGGCGTTATAGGCGAGCTGGTTATTGGTGTACATATATGTCGGGCCGCGACCGCTCGGCAGATACGCGTACGCGCCGCTATCCTGCCCCTGGTTGTTGGTGCCAACTTGCAGGTCGCCGCCAGCGGACACTTGCGTGAACGAGATGTTGGCCACCGCCGCCCAGGTGCCCAGCGCAACCTTGACCGCCGCCTGCTGGATCGCCGTCATCGGCTTGAAGCCGTTCGCATCGTCGGCGCTGGCGTTGACGGGCACGGCGCTCAGGAAACTGTACGTCAGTGAAACGGCGGTGCCGGGAGCGGGCGCCCAGCTGCTATGGAGCAGCGCATCGAGCGTGTTAAATCCAGTGAGAGCAGTCATGGTCGACTCGTGGCAATTGGTATTGCCTCATAGTAACATAGCCTTTACCTTTTTGGACGACTGCGCCGCGTCGGCCCCACCAATCCCTTAAGCATGTCGCAATCGGGCACAGAGCGGCGCGGACGCGGCGCCGGGCACGCGCTGCGGCCCTTAGTCAAATGGGTTGGCCACCGTGCGCGTCGTCGGTGCCGGCAAGTTCGCTGGCAGCGCCATGGCCTCCAGCCGCACCACGACGTCGCCCAGCAGTTGATGCAGCGCGCGGGCGTCCGCCAAACCAACCTCGTCCGCGGTCAGATCGACGTCACCGCTGAGGGTGACGCGGTCGACCCGGTTCTCGATCGACAGCCGGCCGATGGTCAGCACATCGGCCTCGTTTGCGTAGGGTACGAACTTACTTGCCGGCTTACTGGTTGACTTAGTCATTTTTACTCCGATCTTTGCGTTGCTTCACGTAGGGCAGTCGCAGCAGCGCGCCTTTTTCGGTGGCCGACAGCGACGGTAACAGATTGATGCCGACCCGGCTTTCCAATTGCGCCACGGTCATCGTTTCATAGATGGCGTCGGCGCGGTTTTCAACGTAGAACGCGGCGCCGGCGCGCTGGCGCGGGCTGTACACCACTTTGTACAGATGGGTGGGCACCAGCACGTTGCCGACCTTTTGCAGGTTGCCGCCAATAAAAGCCGGCCCGGTGATCACGTACAGATCGCCCTCCTTTTGCGCCTGCTTGCGCACCACGGCCTCGATGCCGGCCCACAGGTGGCGGTTGTTCTCGGCATCCTGGGGCACCATGTTAGCGAGCGTAAAGCTTTCGCGCTGGGTCTCGCGGTCCGGCATGTCGCCATTGGGTGCCATATGGCCGCGATCGTAGCCGCTGCGGGCGTAGTCGTCGAGCTCGGCGCGCGCGCGCGCGGGCAGGCGTGGCTCGGCATGGAAGCTGTTTTCCCGCGATAAGGTCTTGGCGGCGGCGATGTTGTCGGCCGTCAGGTGCTCGGCCGACCACAGCGGCGTGCGCGTGATGCCGGAGTGCATGACGCCAAAGACGCCGTAGCACAGCTCGGTCGTCGACGTCCGCATTTTCGGGTTGGCGATTTGCGGCAGGCGGCCATCGACATAATGGGAGGGGCAATTGGACAGCGCGCTGGCGGCCGTCGCCAACGCCGGTGAAGACAGGCCCAACAGGCCGAACAGGCCAAACAGGCCGAACAGGCCAAACAGGCCGCGCGCGATGGCCGTGGCGGCCCCGCTGCTGTGTAACAAATTCATGGTTCCCTAAGGCGGATTTTGGAGGTCGGCATTCTAGCCGAGCCCGCCCCAAACAAAAAGGGCCGAACCCGTCGGGATTCGACCCTTTCAAAACATCCGCCCTACCAGAGGCCTTGTTTTATTTCT
>DASVTJ010000582.1:0-3096 GCA_036387635.1 Duganella sp. | reverse complement strand
CAAAGGCGTCAAAGGGAACCTCAACCGCGTCGAGGTGGCCGCGATCGACAATGCCGGCGTCCACGTCGACGTGCGCCGCGCCGATGGCGGCACGCCGCCGACCCGGCAGTTGTTCAGCGCCGACATGAACCCGATCGACCGCGGCGCGATGCACTTCGCGCCGTCGTTCGCGCGCTTCGCGTTTCCCCTGTCGCCGGGCAAGGAGTGGAGCACCGAGGCGACCGGCGACAACCAGAAACTGGGCAAGCAGCTGCGCTACACGATCAAGGGCAAGGTGCTGGACTGGGAAAGGATCAAGGTGCCGGCCGGCGAATTCGACGCGCTCAAGGTGGTCGTCGACGCGCGCTATCGCGGCGAAACCGCCGGCGGTAAGAACGACACCGGCCAGCTGACCGAGACCATCTGGTTCGTCCCCGAGATCAACAACTTCGTCAAGCTCGATTACCTGGAAGCGGATGCGCAAGGCCGCATCGCCAACCGCGACAGCTGGGAGTTGACGTCCCACGTGCGCACCAGGTAACGCCATGGGTGGGCGAAGATCGGCGGCCACGTTGGGCCGACGCCGATCGCGCTCGAGGCGTTATGCCGCATCGGTCAGCGCCGGGGCGCGCCGCTTACTTCGAAATGCGCAGGATGGCGCTGGCCAGCTTGGAGAAGCACGGTGTCAAATCGGCCTGGGTGGCGGCATGGCAGTAGACGCCGATCGGCTTGGCGGCGTTGAAGCAGCGGCTCGGCGCGTCGGTCGAGTTGGCCATGCACTTAAGGACGTCCTCGCCTTTTTCGCTATCGGGTCCGCTGCCGGTCTTGAGCGCCGCGCCCAGCCCCAAGGTGAACACGAAAATACCCTCGTCGCGCGACTTCGATGCCATCGCCTCGACCAGGTTGCGCGCGGCGCGGTTGACGTTTTGGTGCGTGATCGCATTGGTCACCACGCGCGGCGAGCTGGTCACGACCCGAAACTCGCGCAGCGTCGCATCATTTTTTTGCGCTTCCTTTTCGATCAAGTCCAGGTGGCCGTTGTACCAGTCCGGCAACGCGGAGGCGCGGTCCTTTAGCTTAAGGCGCGGAGAATAGTTAGTCAACGTTTCCGGCGTACAATTGCCGCCGATATCGTCTGCCTGCCGATCCAGTTCGTAAAGGCCGCCCGCCTCCCCGGTGCTGCCGTCACCGGTGTTGACGACACCTGGATAGGTGCAATCTCCAGGATTCTTCCACGTCAAATAGGTGCCGAACGAGTTGGGGGCGCCATCCGAGAAGAACACGATCACGCGCAGGTTGGACCGGTTCAGGCCGGCCTCCGGTACGCTGTTGATTTCCTTTCGCGCGCGCCACATGCCTTCCGCCGACGCGGTCGAACCGCTGAACTGGTATCGTCCGATGCTGTTGACCATACTGTCGCGGTTGAACCCGCGCTCCGTTCGGCGAATCGGCATGTCCACCACGGAACCGTACGAGAAGTGCAACAAACCGACCCGATCGGTGCTTACGTTGAACTGCTTGAGAAAGGTGACGGCCGAGCTGCGCACGGTGGCCGCTTCATTGAGCAGCGAACCGGACGTGTCGAGCGCGATCACCATGTCGAGGTCCTTGCGCTTGGTCTCGGTGAGCGCGCTTGGCGCCAGCGGCCCGCTGGCGAGGTTGCCCAAAAAGACAGTCGGCATCGTCGCCGAGGCGCTGACGTTGATGGTGACCGCGCCGCCGGTGAACGTGACCTTGGTGTCGTGCAGCGTAGCGGTCGACATCATATAGTTCGCCGGGAAATTGGCGTCGAAAAACCGTTGCGCGGCCGCCTTGGCGTTGCTCGTTTGCGTGGCCTGATCGCCGCCGATGCTGGTGGCGCGCGCGGCGGCCAGACTGGCGGCGTCGGTAGCCGCGTTGAGCTTGGCCTTGATCATGTAGCTCATGCCGGCGCTGAGCGCCAGGCCGACCACGCCCAGCAGCGTGGTCATCGACACGGCCAGCATGATCGATACTTGGCCCCGTTGTCTCGGAAATAATTTGCGCATCATCAGAACACCGTCATGGAGTAAAGGTTGGGGCCGATGGTTTTCGTCACCGAAGAACCCATCGAAAACGGCGCGACGACCATGTCGAACTTGTAGAACGTTTCGACCACATAAATAACTTCGCCGTCGGTCAGCTGGTTGCTCATCAGCGACACCGTCGGCGCGGTGCTGCCGCTCGGCACCGCGCAGGTGCCGACAACGCCGCTGGCCCAACTGCCACAGGTCCACACTTTGCTGGCCGGGCCATAGTTGCTGACGCGATAGCCCCGGTTGTTGAGCACATCATCCCAGCGGTATTGTTCCAGCACGATGCTGCGGGTGGTGCTTGCGCCGGGGCTGGTGGCCTGCCCCATGACGCGGGTGATGTAGATCATGCCGCGCCGGTTCATGTCCAAGGGCGGCGCCGAGGCCGCCACCTGGCCGATGATGGTTTGGGCATTTTCCGACAATTGCAGCTTGCCGCGCGAGGCAAGATTGGCCGCTTCGCGGCTCAAGTTGACCAGGATGACGTTGGCCTGCAACGCCCGCGCGATGTCGACCACGCCGGCGAACACTAGCACCAGGATCGGCAGCCACAGCGCGAATTCCACCGCGGCGATGCCGGCGCCGCGCCGGCGACGGGGAAGCCGGCGCATGGGAAGTCGAGTCGTCATTGCTCGTAGCTTTCGTTTTGCATGGTCGCCGCCACGGCAAACGCGTATTTCCCGCCAGGGAAGAACGCGCTGATCAGCGGTGTCGAGATGGGCCAGACGCAGTCCAGGCGCAGCACCACGATATCGCCCGGACCGCCGAACATATTGGCCGAATAAGCGCTGGAGCTGGCGTAGCTCTTGCCGTTGACCGACACCACAGGGTTCACGGTGCCGTCAATGCCGATCGAATTCTCCTTGATAATTTGCAGGATGGCCAGATAGCGCTGCTGGTTCGCCGTGGCCGGGTCGCGGTCGGCGCGGCCGGTGATCGCGTACCGCGCGCCTTCGCGCACCGCGTATTGCATGGTGAGCGTGGAGAAAAACACCAGGCTGAATTCGATGATCCCCATCATCAGCAGCAGCAGCACCGGGGCGATGAACGCCATCTCGACGGCGGC
>DASVTJ010000581.1:0-2220 GCA_036387635.1 Duganella sp. | reverse complement strand
GGTCGCGGCTTCGTCGTGGAGATGGGCTGTGAGATGGGCTGTGAAGGGCTGCATCGAATAGAATGTCGTGTTGGTTGTATCGCCAGCCATTGTAACCGCCTGCGTCCTTGCAGGGTGTACCCTCGTTAAGCCACTGATGTCCTTGCCTGAATCCAATTTAGCCGAACTCGCCCTCAGCATCAAGCGCTGGGGCGTGGAGCTGGGCTTCGCCGAAATCCGCATCACCGACATCGACCTCAGTCATGCCGAGGCGGGCCTGCGGGCATGGCTCGACGCCGGCATGCACGGTGAAATGGACTACATGGCCGCCCACGGCATGATGCGCGCGCGCCCGGCAGAACTGGTGCCGGGCACCGTGCGCGTGATCAGCGCCCGCATGAACTATCTGCCGAGGGAGCTGGAAAACGGCGCCGACGCCGGCGAGCACCTTGGCGCCGACTCGGGCGCGAACCCCGGCGCGGACCCCGCTGCGGGGTCCGGCGCGAACCCGCGCAACTCAGCGGCCGGCGCTGCCGACTGGCGCGAGCGCGAACGGCGCCGGCTGGCCGATCCCGGTGCCGCCGTCATCTCGGTGTACGCGCGCGGCCGGGATTATCACAAGGTACTGCGGGCTCGGTTGCAGCAGCTGGCCGACAAGGTCAAGGCCGAAATCGGCGACTTCGGCTACCGCGTCTTCACCGATTCGGCGCCGCTGATGGAGCTGCCGCTGGCGGAGAAGGCGGGCCTGGGCTGGCGCGGCAAGCACACCTTGCTGCTGAGCCGAACCGCCGGCTCGATGTTCTTCATGGGCGAGTTCCTGGTCGATCTGCCGCTGCCGGTCGACGCGCCGACCGGCGCCCACTGCGGCCAATGCTCGGCGTGCATCGACATTTGCCCGACGCAGGCGATCCTGGGGCCGGGCCGGCTCGACGCCCGGCGCTGCGTGTCGTATCTGACCATCGAGCTGAAAAGCGCGATTCCGCTGGAGCTGCGGCCGTTGATCGGCAACCGCGTCTACGGTTGCGACGATTGCCAGACCGCCTGCCCGTGGAACAAGTTCGCGCAGCGCGCGGTGCTGCCGGACTTCGACGAGCGACATGGCCTGGGCCACGCGTCGATGGTCGAGTTGTTCGCGTGGAGCGAGGCGGAATTCAACCGCAAGATGGAAGGCAGCCCGATACGCCGCATCGGCCATGAGCGCTGGCTGCGCAACTTGGCGGTCGGCCTGGGCAACGCTGCTGCGGCCGGGGCGAAGGGCGACGCGGCGATCGTCGCCGCGCTGACGGCGCGCCGCGACGAGCCATCGGCACTGGTGCGCGAACACGTCGAGTGGGCGCTGGCCTGCCATGCCGAAGGCCCCGCGACCGAGGCTTAAGCGCTGGTCCGCAGGGCGCGATTGGGCTACACTCGTGCGGTTCTTTTTCCTCAAAGGCCCAGGTCCATGCACACTTCAACCAGATTCATGGCGCTGCTCGCAGGCGCTTCCTTCTCTTTTGCCGCGCAGGCGGTGACTTTCGACGCATGGGCCGACAAGGTCGCCGACGCCAAGGTGCGCGCCGATCCTGAACAGGCCACGCAGAAGCAGTACTTCAGCGGCAAAGAGCAGGATGCGCTCGACCGCGCGCTCACGCCCAACACGCAGCAGTACCGCAAGGCCGAAGTGGCAAAGGCCAAGGCGGCGCTGGTGCAGCTGGCGGCGATCGATCAAAAGCCGTTGACGCCGCAGCAGCGCGCCAGCGCAGCCGCCATCGCATGGAATCTTCAGGGCGCGGTCGACGCGGCGCAGTTCGAGGACCACCAGTTTGTCTTCAACCAGTTCACCGGCCTGCATGTGCAGATCGTGAACTTCCTGTCGCAGCAGCATCCGATCCGCAACAAGCGCGATGTCGAGAACTATCTGGCGCGCTTGAAATCCGTCGCCGGCAAGATCGACACCGGTATCGCGCGCGCGCAAGAGGCGGCCGGCCGTGGCTTCCTGATGCCGAGCTTTATCACGCAATCGTCGATCGGCCAGCTCGATCGCTTCCTCGACGGCGGCGCGGATAAAAACGTGTTCGTCGCCTCGCTGGCGCAGCGCATGGGCGACTTGAAGGACGTGACGCCCGAGCAGCAGGCCAAATTCACGGCGCAGGCCACGGCCACCGTCAAGCAATCGATCCTGCCGGCGTTCGAGCGCACCCGCAAGCTGCTGAAAGAGCAGCTGCCGCTGACCACCGCCGACGCCGGCCTGTGGCGCCTGCC
>DASVTJ010000580.1:0-3522 GCA_036387635.1 Duganella sp. | reverse complement strand
TACAGGCGGATGCAGACGCCGTCGGCGACGCGCCCGCACCGGCCGGCGCGCTGGTTGGCGGCCGATTGCGCGATCGCCTCGATCTGCAGCTGCTCGACCTTGTTGCGGTAGCTGTAGCGCTTGACGCGCGCCAGGCCGGCGTCGACCACGTAGCGGATGCCCGGCACCGTCAGCGACGTTTCGGCGACGTTGGTGGCCAACACGATGCGGCGCGCATTGCTCACCTTGAAGACGCGCTCCTGCTCCTCGGCCGACAGGCGGGCGAACAGCGGCAGGATCTCCACGTGCGGCGGATGGTGCTTGCGCAGCGCCTCGGCGGTGTCGCGGATTTCACGCTCGCCCGGCAGGAACACCAATACGTCGCCCGAACCGAGCCGGCACAATTCGTCGACGCCGTCGACCACGGCGTCCATCAAGTCGCGCTTTTCGCGCGCGGCGGCGGTGCGCTGGCCCTTGCCCTCGGCGTTGGCGATGGCGGCCGCGTTGGCGCCGGCCGGCAGGTCGCTTTCGATCGGGCGGTAGCGCACTTCGACCTTGTACAGACGACCCGAAACCTCGATCACCGGCGCCGGTTTTTCCGGCGTGCCGAAGTGGCGCGAGAAGCGCTCGGCGTCGATGGTGGCCGAGGTGATGATCACCTTCAGGTCCGGGCGGCGCGGCAGCAGCTGTTTCAGATAGCCGAGCAGGAAGTCGATGTTCAGGCTGCGTTCGTGCGCCTCGTCGATGATGATGGTGTCGTAGTTCTTCAGCAGCGGATCGGTCTGCGTCTCGGCCAGCAGGATACCGTCGGTCATCAGCTTGACCGACGCGCCACGGGTCAAGGTGTCGGCGAAGCGCACCTTGAAGCCGACCGTCTCGCCCAACGGCGTGCCCAGTTCCTGGGCGATGCGCTTGGCGGTGGACGAGGCGGCGATACGGCGCGGCTGCGTGTGGCCGATCAGCGCCTTTTGGCCGCGCCCGAGCTCCAGGCAGATTTTGGGCAGCTGGGTGGTCTTGCCGGAGCCGGTTTCGCCGGAAACGATGATCACTTGGTGCTTTTGCAGCGCCTCGGCGATTTCGTGGCGGCGGCCCGAAACCGGCAGGTCTTCGGGGAAGGTGATGGTCGGCAGCGGGTTGCGGAAGGCCCGCTCGGCCTCGCGGGCGGCAACTTGCTCGGGCGTCAAACGCGGCCGGCCCTCGCCGCGCGGTTCCCTGCGTGGCTGGTTGTGCGAGCCGCCCTCGCCGTCCGGACGCGGCGCGCGGGTCGGCTGCGGCTGATCGCCAGCGCCGGCCGCGACGCCGGCATCGTGCGCGCCTTCAACGCGCGGCGCGCGCGGCGGGCGCGATGGCCGCTGGTCCGGCTGGCGTGGCGCACGTTGGCCCGCTTGGCCGCCCTCGGGACGCGGGCCGCGCGGCGGGCGCCCATCCTGCCTCGGCTGGCCGTTCGGCTGCGGTGGGCCACCATCCGGGCGCGGGCCGCGCGGCGGGCGCGCGTCCTGCCTCGGCTGGCCGCTCGATTGCGGCTGGCCGCCTTCACGCGCCTGCGCCTGCGGACGTGGCTGACCCTGCCCCTGCCGGGCGGTGGACGCTTGCGCGGCCGGGGACGGCGCGCGGGTCGGGGCATTTTGCGGGTTGCGGGGCTGGCCAGGCGTGCTGTTGGAGGCGGTTTTAGGTTTATTGCTGGCTTCTGACATTGTTTTTTACAAGTATTGGGCGCGGAACTCGCGCACCGAATTATAATGCGGCTAATGGAAAACCCTACCCAATTCGTCCAATGGCTGCGTTCCGTCGCGCCGTACATCCACGCCTTCCGCGGCAAGACCTTCGTGGTCGCCTTCCCCGGTGAACTGGTCAGCGCCGGCGCGCTGCAGGTGCTGGCCCACGACCTGTCGCTGCTGCACGCGCTCGACATCAACGTCACCGTGGTCTACGGCTCGCGCCCGCAGGTGGCCGAGCAGTTGGCGCTGCGCAACGTCGAGGGCCGCTTCCACAACGGCGTGCGCATCACCGACACCGCCGCCATGGAGTGCGCCAAGGAGGCCGCCGGCGAGCTGCGCCTCGACATCGAGGCCGCCTTCAGCCAGGGCTTGCCCAACACGCCGATGTCGAACGCGGCCATCCGCATCATTTCCGGCAACTTCATCACCGCGCGCCCGCTGGGCGTCATCGACGGCGTCGACCTGGAATTGACGGGCGTGACGCGCAAGGTCGACGCCGAGACGATCCACTCGATCCTCGGCTCGGACGGCCTGGTGCTGCTGTCGCCGCTGGGCTTTTCGCCCACCGGCGAGGCGTTCAACCTGACGATGGAGGACGTCGCCTGCGCCGCCGCCATCGCGCTGCACGCCGATAAACTGGTGTTCATCACCGAGACCGACATGATGGTCGACGCCGCCGGCACCGAAATCCGCGAGCTGTCGTCGCACCAGGCAGAGGCGGTGCTGCAGGCCGGCTTCCTGCCCGACGCCACCGCGTTCTACCTGCAACACTGCATCAAGGCGTGCGACAACGGCGTCGAGCGCTCGCACATCGTGCCGTTCGCGAT
Source organism: Duganella sp. (assembly GCA_036387635.1). Taxonomy (GTDB): domain Bacteria; phylum Pseudomonadota; class Gammaproteobacteria; order Burkholderiales; family Burkholderiaceae_D; genus Rugamonas. The sequence continues at coordinate 998 of DASVTJ010000580.1, read as the reverse complement.
GGACGGCTCGGCGCTGCTCGAGCTGTTCACCCATGATGGCGTCGGCACCATGATCTCGCACGAAAACCTCGAATCGCTGCGCAAGGCCACAATTGAGGACGTCGGCGGAATTATCAAGCTGATCGAGCCGCTCGAGGCCGACGGCACGCTGGTCAAGCGCGGACGCGAGCTGATCGAGCGCGAAATCGATTATTTCTCAGTCATCGAGCACGACGGCGTGATCTTCGGCTGCGCCGCGCTGTACCCGTTCCCGGAACAGAAAATGGCCGAAATGGCCTGCCTGACCGTCAACCCCGAGGTGCAGGCGCAAGGCGACGGCGAGCGCATTTTAAAGCACATGGAAAACCGTGCGCGCGCCATCGGCGTGACCAAACTGTTCGTGCTCACCACGCGCACCTCGCACTGGTTCCAGAAGCGCGGCTTCGTGCCAGCCACCGTCGACGCGCTGCCGAAGGACCGGCAACGCATGTTCAACTGGCAGCGCAAATCCCAGGTCTTGATTAAAACCTTGTAATAAAACCTTATAATCACCGTTCACTGACAGTTTTAGGAGCAATACTGATGGCCCGCACCGTGCAATGCGTCAAACTCAACAAGGAAGCCGAAGGCCTGGACTTCCCGCCGTATCCGGGCGAACTGGGCAAGCGGATCTATGAATCGGTGTCGAAGGAAGCGTGGGCCGCCTGGCTCAAGCACCAGACCATGCTGGTCAATGAAAACCGGCTCAACCTGGCCGATACCCGCGCCCGCAAATATCTGGCGACGCAAATGGAAAAGCATTTCTTCGGCGAAGGCGCCGATGCGGCCCAGGGCTACGTCCCGCCGACCGAGTAAATCCGCCATTGCAGCGATGTAATGCTGCATCCTGTTACGAACGCCGTCCGGCTCGCGCCGGGCGGCGTTTTTGTTTTGATTCAAGCACTTATCCGGCTACCGGCCGCGGTGGATCACTGCGTGTCTTTTTATGTGTTTCCGACGCGGTTGTCACTTGACAACCG
>DASVTJ010000579.1:0-2560 GCA_036387635.1 Duganella sp. | reverse complement strand
TCGGCGCGCATGCTGACCATGTCCATCACCTCCTGCAGGATCTCGTCGATGCGGATGACCTCCGTTTGCAGCACCGCGCGCCCGGCCTCGATCTTGGACAGCTCGAGGATGTCGTTGATCAGGGTAAGCAGGTGCTCGCCGGAGCGGTGGATGATGGCCAGGTTGCGCTTTTCCTGCGGCAGCATGTGTTTGGAGTCGGCCATCAGGCGCGAAAAGCCGATGACCGAATTGAGCGGCGTGCGCAGCTCGTGGCTCATATTGGCGAGGAAGATGCTCTTGGCCTGGTTGGCCGCCTGCGCCTGGCGCACCGCCACCGACAGCGCGCCGGTGCGCTCGGCGATCAATTCCTCGAGGTGGATGCGGTGGCGCCGCAGTTCCTGCTCGGCCACCTTGTGGCCGGTGATGTCGTAGTGGACCCCGACCACGCGCGCCGGCTTGCCGTCGGCATCGCGAAAGATCATCGCCTCGCCCTTGAGGTAATGCAGCGAGCCGTCCGGCCAGATCACGCGGAACTCGACGTCGAAGTCGCCCCGCCCGCTCAGCGCCCGCTCCAGCAAGGTGCGCACGGGAATGGCGTCGTCCGGGTGCACGCGACCGATCCAGTCGCGCATCGACTTGGCAGGCGCGGCGTCGTCGATGCCGTACAGGCGGCGCATCTGCTCGTCCCACACCAATTCGTCGTTGACGATGTTCCAGTCCCAGATGCCGATGGCCGCCGCGCTGCTGGCGATCTGCAGGCGCTCCTCGCTCGCGTGCATGGCCACGTAGCGGCTGTCCATCAGGCGCACCATGTCGCGGATCGACGAATTGAGCGTTTTGAGTTCGCCGAAGAACCAGTCGCGCGGCGCCGGCGCGCCCGGGTTCTGGCCGGCCTTGACGTTGGCGGCGTATCGCTCGATCGTGGTGATCGGCTTGAACACCAGCTGCGACAGCAGCAGATACAGGCTCAATACCAGCGTGACATCGAGCACGCAGATCATAACGACGATGGTGTAGAGGCGCTGGCGTAGCTGCTCGAGCAGCAGTGCCGGTGAGGCGTACACGGTGATGGTGCCGATCTGGCGGCCGGCGGCGACGATGGCGCGCCGCTCCGCCAGCAGCTGCGGGTCGTCCGGCTCGCGCGCCACCTCGGCCAGGCGGCCGTCGCCGTCGCGCGTGAGGATGAACGGCCGGCTGCCGGCTGCCGGCACGACCGCGCTGGCGTACAGGTCGCGATTGCTCAAGCCGCTGCGCATGATCGTGGTGATCTGCGTTTCGTCAAAATTCCAAGCCGGCAGCGCCACCGCCGAGGCCAGCTCGTCGGCGCTGTTGGACAAGGTCTGGTGCAGCTGGTCCCAGCGGTGCGACCGCTCGACCTGGTAGAAATACAGCGCGAACGTGGCCAGCACCAACGTCACCACCGCTGTCAGCGTGACGCTGACGAACATGGCAATCGAGGTTCTTCCTGCGCGGCGGGCAAGTCGGTACAGCATGGGCAACCATTCGGTAGTTAGTCTGCGGTAATTAAGCTGCGGTAATAAACTGTGGTAATGAGCTGCGGTAATAAGCTGCGGCAATTCGGCTGCCGGTCGCGGCGGCCGCCGCATGGGTTAGATCATAATTTCAAAGCGACCATAAGTCCATGCGTATTGTTACCGTGTGGAATTAAAATGTATCAGTATTATACAATGGTAATTCCGACAACGCTGGCGCCCGCGCGCGGCGTGGGCGCGCTGCGCGCTCAAGCGGCTCGGTCGCCGGCCTGCAAATGGTCGCACGCCATGGCCGTACTGAGGAACAGTTTGCCGTTCAGATCGCGCAGCAGATCGCTGTGGCGCAGCCGGTCCATCACCGGCCCCTTGACCTCGGCCAAATGCAGGCCGATCGCGCGTCGCTTGAGGCTTTGATTCAACTCCGACAGCGCCAGCAGCGCCGTGGTGTCGATCGAGCTGACCGCCGTCATCACCAGCAACAGGTGGCGCGCGCTCGCATGGGTCGCCAGCTCGCACTCGATGCGCTCGCTGACCGCCTCCACGTTACCGAAGAATAAGTTGGCGTCGATGCGCAGCACCAGCAGCTCGGGCCGGGTTTCGGCCGGATAGCGCTCGATATTGCGGAAATGCTCGCTGCCGGCGATGCGCCCGAGCACCGCGATGTGCGGCCGGCTGGCGCGCCAGATCAAGGTGCCCATCGACAGCGCCACCCCGACCACCACGCCGGCTTCCACGCCCAGCGCCAGCACGCCCAGGCAGGTCGCGCCCCAGGCCAGCGCGTCGCCGCGATCGTAGCGCCAGGCGGTGCGCAGGATGTCGAGCTCGAGCATGCCAAGCACGGCCACGATGATGGTCGCCGCCAACACCGGCAGCGGCAGCAGCGCCAGCCAGCCCGACGGCGCCAGCAACGCGCAGGCCAGCAGCGCCGCCGTGAGCAGGCTCGCCAGCGGCGTGTTGGCGCCGGCCGCGAAGTTCACGGCCGAGCGCGACAGGCTGCCGGTGACGGGAAAACCGCCCGACAGCGCGCTGGCCACGTTGGCCGCGCCCAGGCCCACCAGTTCGTGGTTGCCGACCAGCTTCTCGTTGCG
>DASVTJ010000578.1:0-2991 GCA_036387635.1 Duganella sp. | reverse complement strand
CCAGCCGCGCCACCGACGAGGCGCCGGAGTCGATCAACGACGCCCGCTTCCGCGGCAGCAAGGACTTCGCCGGCGTCGGCTTTACCGGCACCGACATTCCGCGCCTGACCGGCCCGGCCGCGCTGTACGACGCCGGCAACTACAAGCTCAACTCGATCGGACTCAAGCAAGGCGACGCCACCGACAGGGAGCGCCACCTGCGCTTCGACCTGAGCCACAAGTTCGACCTCGGCGAAGGCAGCTCGACGCTGAAGTTCGGCGCCAAGGCCGCCCGCCGCAAAAAGACCAACGACACCGAGGCGTGGTCGTACAGCGCCAAGCAGATCGGCGGCGCCAGCACCGCGCTGAAGGACTACGTTACCGGCGATGAGCTCGACTACAAGCTGGGCCGCATCGGCAGCGCCATCGATCCGGCCGCGATCCGCCGCCTGGTGGGCGGCCTGGGCCGCGCCGACGCGCGCCTACTGGTCGATTCGACCGTCGACGACTACGCCATGCACGAGGACATCGACGCCGCCTACGTGCAAAACAGCATCGACATCGATGCCTGGCACGTGCTGGCCGGCGTGCGCGCCGAGCACACCAAATTCCAGGCGGCCGGCTCGCGCGTGAACGAGGAGGAAGAAAGCTTCGACGCCGTCGACCGCGAGCGCTCGTACACCAACTGGCTGCCGTCGTTGCAGGCGCGCTACGACCTCGACCCGAAAACCAGCGTGCGCGCGGCCTGGACCCACTCGGTGGTGCGCGCCAACTTCAGCCAGCTGGCGCCCGGCATCAGCCTGGCCAGCGACACCGAAGCCACCATCGGCAACCCCGACCTGGCGCCGCTGAAGTCGGCCAACCTCGACTTGGGCATCGAACGCGTGCTGGGCGACGACGGCAGCCTGTCGGCCTACGTGTTCCACAAGGACATCAAGAACTTCACCTACACCACCAACCTGGCCGGTAGCGGCCAATGGGCCGACTACACCTCGGCGGTGTCCTACGCCAACGGCGACAAGGCCACCGTCAAGGGCATCGAGCTGTCGTACACGCAGCCGCTGCGCATGTTGCCGGCGCCGTTTAACCGCCTGATCGTCGGCGCCAACGGCAGCCTGACCCGTTCGGACGCCAACGTCGCCCGCTACGACATCGACGCCGGCCGCACCCGCTCGCGCAGCATCGATTTGCCGGGCCAGTCCGACCGCGTGCTGAACCTGATGCTGGGCTACGAACAAGGCCCGCTGAGCACGCGTCTGGCGCTCAACTACAAGTCCCCGTATTTGCTGGAAATAGGCGACGACATCCTCGACGCCGGCCAGGACCGCGTCGTCGACGCCCAGAAACAGGTCGACTTCTCGCTGTCGTATCAGTTGAGCAAGCAGATGCAGCTAAACTTCGAGGCGGCCAACCTGAACAACGAAAAATACTACGTCTACCTGGGCGGCAAGTCGACCAACGCGCAATACGAGCAATACGGCCGCACCTATAAAGTCAGTCTGAAAGTGAGCATGTTCTAATGAAATCCATCCGCAACAGCATTCTCTTCGGCGCGCTGGTCGCGTGCGGCGCGCTGGTCCAGGCCGCCGCCCTGCCCGGCTTGGCCGCCAAGGCCAGCGAACTGGCCGCCCTGCCCGACGGCGGCTGGCTCAGCGTCGACAAGCAAGGCCTGCGCCTGCTCGACGCCGGCGGCAACGAGCGCGCCCGCCTGGGCGTGCGCGCCAAGCAACTCGACATCCGGCCGCAAGCGCAAGGCGGCGGCGCGTTGGCCATCATCACGGACGCCGACCGCGAGCACGTGCTGCCGGTGCTGGTGGATGTGAAAGCCGGCACGCTGTCGGCACAGACGCCGTTCCCGGCGCCGCCGTTCGGCATCGAAGCGTCGTGCCTGTACCGCGATGCCCAGCGCATCGATCACCTGTTCGTCATCGGCAAGGATGGCCAGGCCGAGCAATGGCTGATGCACGGCGACCAGCGCCGGCTGGTGCGCAAGCTGGCGCTGCCGCCGCACACCAAGCACTGCCGCGTCGACGACGCCACCGCGCAACTGCTGGTCAACGAAACCAAAGTGGGCCTGTGGGCCTACGACGCCGAAGCCGAAGGCGGACCGGGCCGCAAGCTGGTCGGGCGCGACGAGGCGGTCAAAAAAGGCGCGGTGCGGGTGCTGCCGTGGAAAGCGGCCGCGTCCGCCGCCGGCAAGAACGCAAAGGCCATCATCGAGCCGCGCGGCCAGACCGAGCCGGTGGCGCGCCAGGGCGACGCCGCCGACGACCCGGCCATCTGGCGCAATCCGGCCGATCCAACCGGCGCGCGCATCCTGGGCACCAACAAAAAGCAGGGATTGCTGGTGTACGACCTGCAAGGCAAGCAACTGCAACTGCTGGAAGTTGGCCGGCTCAACAACGTCGACGTGCGCCAGGGCGTGATGGTCGGCGGCCGCACGATGGACCTGGCCGTGGCCACCCAGCGCGACGACAACAGCGTGATGCTGTTCGCCATCGACGCCAAAGGCATGGTGACGCAGGCCGGCGCCTTCGCCACCGGGCTCGACGAGATCTACGGCATGTGCCTGTACCGGCCGGCCGACGGCGGCCTGGAAGCGTTCATCAACGACAAGGACGGCAGCTTCCTGCAATACCGCATCGAAGCCGGCGCCGACGGCAAAGGCATGGCGGGCAAGCTGGTGCGCCGCTTCAAGGTCGGCAGCCAGCCGGAGGGCTGCGTCGTCGACGACCGCAACGACCGCCTGTTCCTCGGCGAGGAAAAGCGCGGCGTCTGGACGGTTTCGGCCAAGGGCGACGCCCCGGCCAAGCTCGACATGATCATGCCGGTCGGCGCGCAACTGGTGGCCGACGTCGAAGGCATGGGCATCTACCACGGCGTCAAGGCGAGCTACCTGGTCGTCTCCAGCCAGGGCGACAACAGCTACCTGGTGCTCGACGCCAAGGCGCCGTACCGCGTGCGCGGCAGCTTCCGGGTCGGCTACAACCTGGCGGCCGGCATCGACGGCAC
>DASVTJ010000577.1:0-4276 GCA_036387635.1 Duganella sp. | reverse complement strand
CTCGGCCTCGGTCAGCGCGTCGGCCTGGTTGCCCCAGCTGGCGCGCACGTAGGTCAGGATCGCGGCCATGTCGGCGTCGCTGATGTTCTCGCTGAAGTCGGGCATGCCGCCGCGCCCTTTGAGCAGCACCGTGGCCACTTCGGCGTGGTCGCCGGTGACGAACTTGCTGCCGGCCAGCGGCGGGAAGGCGCCGGGAATGCCCTTGCCGCTGGCCTGGTGGCAGGCCGCGCAGTTTTTCATGAACAGCCCCTTGCCGTCGGCAGGCGCCTGCGCCTGCGCGTGCGACGGCGCCGTGGCGGTTGCCGCCAGCGCGGCCGCGATCACCAGCGCGGCGTTGATCGGCGTCTTCCTCATGCGCTGGCCCTCGCGTGGATTTTGGCGATCTGCTGCCACGCCGATTCGATGGCGCCGGCCTGCCAGCCGGTCAGGTAGCTCAGGTGCTCGCCGGCCAGCATGATCCGGCCCTCGCCCTCGAGCAGGGTCGGATAGGCGGCGGCGCGGGTCTTCTCGGTCCACTCTGCCCAGCCGCCCAGGTTGTACTGCACGCGGTGCCAGGCCACCGAGAAGGCGTTCTCGTATTCGTCGCGGTACTGCGGGAAGATCTTGTGGCCGGCGGCCAGCGCGAACTCGGCGCGTTCGGCCGGCGTCAGCGCGCTGACCTCGATGGCGGCCGTCTGGTACTGGTAATACCCCAGCAGCACACCCTTCTTCGTTTGCCAGCCGTACGACGGCATCGAGATCGTGTTGATGCCTTTGAGGTCGGTGAGCACGTGGCCGCCGTAGATATGGTCGTCCTCCTCCCAGAAGCGGCGCTTCATCTGCAGGCCGATCTTGCCGACCGGCGCGTAGGCGACCGTGGCGATGGCCTTTTTGAAGCCGTCGGAGAAATCGGTGTCGATCTGGCGCAGCACCGACAGCGGGATGGTGCACAGGCAGTAGTCGGCCGTGACACTGGCGGCCTTGCCGGTGGCGGTGTCCTTGAAGGCGATGGTGACGCCCTGGTCGTTCTGGCGGATGGTCTGCACCTCGGCGCGGTAACGGATGGTTTTGCCGACGCGCTTTTCAAACGCCTTCGGGATCGCGTCCATGCCGCCGACCGGCTGGAACATCGTGGCCTGCATCGGGAAGTCCTGCACCGCGCTGTAGACGTTGCCCAGCTTGGACGCGAGCAGCTCCTTGAAGCCCAGCGGGTCGGACGCCTTGCCCGGCCCCGGCTCCATGCCGGCGCCCGGATAGACGGCGAAACCGCGCCCGGTGCGGCCCTTGTACTGCAGGTCGGCGCCGGCCAGCTGGCCCTCGTGGACCAGGTAGTCGAGCAGCAGGCGCTTGTCGTCGGCGGTCAGCTCGGCGTCGAGCTGGTTGTTCTTGATCGACTTGGCCAGCATTTCGTCGACGTGGCCGCGCATGTCGGACTTGACCTCCTTGAGGCGCAGGCGCTTGCCGGCGAACGGGCCGGCGTTTTCGGAGTACACATACGCGTGGTCGTTCTCGTTGACCATCACCTCCAGCGGCACCTCGAACAGGCGCGTGTAATGCAACGTCGACTGGTGGTGCAGCGGGATGCGCCACGGGCCATGGTTGATGTACTGGCCTTCGTCGAAGGCGCAGGTCTGTTTGTCGCCACCCAATTCGGTGAGGGTGAAGCCTTTGCGGGCGGTCTGGCAACGGCCGCCGGCGAAGGCGCGCGCCTCAAGCACCTGGCACTGGTAACCGAGCTTGCCCAGCTCGTAGGCGGCGGTCAGCCCGGCCAGCCCGGCGCCGAGGATGACCACCTTCCTGCCCTTGCCGCTGCCGCCCAGCTCGGGCGGGGCGGACGCCGTCGAGCCGATGCCCATGCCCCAGGCGTTCATGGTGTTTAACAGCAGGCCGGTGCCGCCGACGGCGGCGGCCCGGTACAGGAAATCCCTGCGGCTTAATGCATTAAGCGAACTAAACGAAGTAAACGAATTAAACGATTTAGATTGTTTTACGGTTTTGCTATCCATCTATTTCCTCACCAGTCTGCCTGAAAAACCCTTGGGTGACTTGCTTGCCCATAGTTCCGATATAGCAAGCCGCGTGCCACGCGATGACAAAAAATAAACATGCTTCGCGCGGCGGGGAACCCTGACGGAATAAGGCGCGCCTTCATCGAACAATGTTTTTACGCGGCCCCGGCAAACGTCGTCGAAACGCGCCGGCGAGCGGCTGCGGCGATAAACTTTATTCGCGTGAAACGGACTTTATTAACGCCGCGTCGCGCGGTGCGCGGCGGTGTGGCGCGGCGTTCCTCGGCGCGCCGAGACGCCGACGCACCAGCAAGTGGCACGCGGCGGGAAACAACGTTGGGGGATGCACGGAGCTGGATTTTGCCGCCGCCGGCGGCCGGGAAAATCAGCCGGCGAGGCTGGCGAGGCTGGCGGAGCTGACGAAGGCCGGCGCGCCGGCGCGCGCCTGCGTCGGCGTCGGCGCGGCGATGGCCGCGTCGCGCGGCAGGCGGGCGATTTCCGCAGCCGACAAGTGGCGCTGCGCGCCGCAGGCCTCGTCCAGATGGCAAGCGTGGAACTGCATCGGCGCGGACGCGTCGAGCAGGTAGACCATGTCCAGATTGGCCGGGTCATGGGCCACCTGCACGCTCCATTGTCCGCGCAGGCGGGCGCGCTCGAACCAGCGCTCGTCGATGGCTCGCGCGCAGGTGTAGGTGCTGTCGAACAGGCGGATGCCATCGGCGGTGACCCGCGCCGCCACCACCGGCATCAGGCTGCAGCGGATCAGGTGTTCGGGATAGGTTTTGAGGCTGCCGCCGCGATCGGCCACGCCCCGGTCCCACAGCTGGCGCGCGGTGGCGTTGCCGGCGTGGCGCAGCGGGTGGCGGTTGTTGTAGTACAGGATGCAGTCGATGACGATGCGGGTGAATTGCGCCAGATCGAGCACGCCGTCGAGCCGGCACGGCGCGCCGTCGGCGTCCGGCGCCAGCAGGCGGAAACGCTTTTCCAGCACCGCCTTCCAGTCCGACGGGCCGTCGTCGACGGCGACGCAGCGCACATTGAAGTTGTTGAGCAGCGCGCCGGCACCGTCATTGCGCCCGCCGTCGCCGCTGCCGTCCATCAGCGCGGCGTTGGCGAACAGCGTTTCCGGCAGGTGCCGGCACGGCCACTGCGCGGCATCGATGCGGCGGCCGTACTGCTGGCTGTAGCGCTGTTTGTCGGCGCCGCAGTGGGCCAGCGCCAGCATGGCCTGCGGCCAACTGGCCGGTCCCAGGCCGATGTAGACGCCGGTGACCAGGCGGCTGAACGAATCGAGCGCCAGATAGATGCGCGGGCGGCCGATGGCTTGCTGGCGGTCGGCGCGCGAGACCAGCTGCACCTCGGCGCAGACGGCGTCCAGATAGAAGCCGGCGCCGGGACGGCCCGGCGGCAGCGCGGGCGCCCCGGGGGAGCCAAGGCCGGCCGGGTTGGCGCGATCGAAAATGCCGGCCGGATTGGCCGGATTGGCCGGATTGGCGGCATTGGCGGCATTGGCCGCGTTGGCGGCGTTGGCCACGCTGGCGGCATATGGCGCGGCGAACGCCGTCGTGGCCGCGCCGCCGCTGCGGCGGGCCACCTCGGGCGGCCGGTCGTCGTCGTGGTCGAGCCAGTAGTTGAACTGTCCGAACGACGGCAGCACGGCGCGCTGGCCGGCCGGCACGGTCCATACGCGGCCCGAGTCGGCGTCGATATGGCGCTCGACGAAAAACTCGGCAAGCATCTGCTGGTAGGCGCCCAGGCGCGAGAACTTGGCGTGGCCGGCGGCGTAGCGCGCGATGGCGACGCGGAAGGTGCGGCGGATCTCCTCGTCGGCGTTCAGGCCGGGGCCGGCGTCGGCGCCGTTTTTGCGCGGGCGCCCGCGCTTGATGCCGGCCGAGGCTTGGCGCACCTTGCCCTTGGCGCCGGAGTTGCAGTAGTCCGGCAGCAGCGCGTTGGGGGTTTGGCCGCGCTGCCAGTAGCGGCGCAGGTAGCGATAGATGGTCGGGTGCGAAACCGCGTGGGCGCCGGTGGCGCGGGCGACCATCTGGCCGCGCTGGCGCGCCTCATAAATGTCCGGCTCGAGCGCCACCAGCGGTTCGATGATGGCCCAGGCGCGCGCGCGCAGTTGCAGGTGCTTGGCCGGCAGCAGATCCTGGCTGACGACCATCAGGTAGGGGTCGGCCGGCAGCACGCTTGCGTGGCCGGCGCGAAGGTCGGCGTGCAGCACCGACAGGTCAATGCGTTCGACATCGGCCGAGCGGGCCGCCACGTCGAACACATAGGCGTGGCTT
>DASVTJ010000576.1:0-13561 GCA_036387635.1 Duganella sp. | reverse complement strand
GGCTTGCTGAACAGATAGCCCTGCATCTCGTCGCAACCGTTGGCGCACAGGAAGCTGCGCTGCTCTTCGGTTTCGACGCCCTCGGCGATCACGCGCAGCTTGAGCCGGTGCGCCAGCCCGATGATGGAACTGGCGATGGCCTGGTCGCCGTGGCTGTGGCCCAGATCGCGCACAAACGACTTGTCGATCTTCAACGTGCTGATCGGGAACGACTTGAGCGCCGACAGGCTCGAATAGCCGGTGCCGAAATCGTCGATCGACAGCGCCACGCCCATCGCCCGCAGTTGCCCCATCTTGTCGAGCGCCCGGTCCAGGTCGCGCATGATCACGCCCTCGGTCACCTCCAGCTCCAGCCATTGCGGCGACATGCCGCTGTCGGCCAGCGCCAGCGCCACCCGCTCGACGAGCAACGGCTGCTCGAACTGGCGCGGCGAGACGTTGACCGAGATGCACAGCGGCGCCAGGCCGGCGTCCTGCCAGGCGCGGTTCTGCCGGCACGCCGTGCGCAGCACCCACTCGCCCAGCGCCACGATCATGCCGCTTTCCTCGGCCAGCGGGATGAAGCGCTCCGGCCCGATCACGCCGTGCTCCGGATGGTCCCAGCGCACCAGCGCCTCGGCGCCGAAGATGCGGCCGTTGCGCAGGTCCACCTTGGGCTGGTATTCCAGCCGGAACTGGCGCTGGTCGAGCGCGTGGCGCATGGCCTCCAGCAGCACCAGCTTCTGTTCGATGTCGGCGTTCATCTCGTGCGCGTAGAACTGGCAGTTGTTCTTGCCCAGTTCCTTGGCGCGGTACATCGCCGCGTCGGCATGCATCAGCAACGTGCCGGCATCGGCGCCGTCGCCGGGATAGACGGCCACGCCGATGCTGCAGCTGACCTGCACCTGCTGGCCGCACAGGGTGATCGATTCGAGCACGGCCTCGCGCACCCGCTCGAGCACCGGCGCGGCGGCGGCGCCGGCAAGGCCGCCAGCGGCCATGTCGGTGAGCATCAGCACGAATTCGTCGCCGCCGAAGCGGCCCACGGTGTCGCCCGGGCGCAGGCAACCGGCCATGCGCGCGGCCACCACCTTGAGCAGCTCGTCGCCGGCGTTGTGGCCGAGGCCGTCGTTGACCAGTTTGAAGCCATCGAGATCGATGAACGCCACCAGCACCGAGCCGGCGTCGCGGCGCGCGTCGGCGATGGTCTGGTCGAGCCGCTCGGTAAGGCGCGCCCGGTTCGGCAGCCCGGTCAGCACGTCGTGGTGGGCCAGGTGCAGCATGCGTTCCTCGGCCAGCTTGCGCTCGGTGATGTCGCGCACGATCGCCACCACGCCGCCCTCGACCGGCACCACCTGCTGGTGCAGCCAGCGCGCGTTGAGCTCGGGGATGGTGTTTTCCCATTCCTGTTCGTGCACGCCGCCGACCCGGGTCACATGCACCAGATGGTCGAACATGCCGTTCTCGCGCGCCTGCGGCACCAGGCGCAGCAACGTGGTGCGGCACAGGCGCTCGCGGCTCACGCCGGTCATCTGCTCGGCGCGGCTGTTGGCGTCGACGATGCTGAAGTCGACGATGGCGCCTTCGGCGTCGCGCACCTCGCGCATCACATAAAACGCGTCCAGGCTGGCGGCCGACGCGGCCGCGTAGGTTTGCTGCGCGCGCCGCACCTTGGCGCGGTTGCGTGCGCCCTGCCACGACCACAGCCACAGCAGCCCGGTGGCCGTCGCCAGCGCCGCGCTGACGGCGGCCGCCAGCCACAGCGTCTCGCGGCTCTCGCGTTCGAACTCGGCCATCTGCTCCTTCTCGTCGAGCCCGGCCACCACCTTCAACGCCGCGCCGCGCAACTCGCTGGCGCCGCTGAAACGGCGCACGCCGTCGTGCGGATGGGCCTGGGGACGGGCCAGCAGCGCGGCCGGCGTTGGTGCGGCGGCCATGCGCTGCACGAACGAGACCTTGTCGCCGACGCGCAGCGCGCGCACCACGCCGTCGGCGCCGACCAGGCCCAGCATGCCGCGCTCGCCAAGCCGGCTGCGCTCGTAGCTGCTGGTGAAATACGCCGGGTCGGTTTCGACGACGACGACGCCAGCGAAGTTGCCCTTGTCGTCCTCGAGCCGGCGCGTGAAGTGCAGGTGCCACTCGGTGTTGGCGACGTCGCGCGTGGGCGCGCCGACATAGGTGGTGCCGGTGTCGCGCTCGCGGTGGACGCTGAAGTAGCGCTGGTCGGCGACCGAGATCGGCAGCGCTTTCGGATGGGTGGCGACGGTCATGCCGTTGCGGTCGACGATGCTGACGGCGAACACCATCCCCGGCGGCAGCAAGCCCTCGCGGTCGAGCTCCGGCAGCGCGCCCAGCGGCCCGCGCCGCTCGACCGCGTACTTGACCACGCGCAGCGTCTGGTCGATGCCGTCCAAGCTGCGCGCCACCTGCGCCTCGTAGGTGGCCAGCACCTCGCGCAGCGAGTCGGCCGCCATGGCGCGCGCGCGGTCGCGCTCGACGTCGACCTGGTGCAGCGACAGCACCCAGATCGCCACCAGCAGCAGCAACGCGAACAACGGCAGCGAGAAGTGGGTGTCGAGCCCGCGCCGCAACCAGCGCGCGCGCAAGGTGTCGACGGCGGCGGCGCTCACCGGCCCACCTCCAGCACCCTGACGCTGGCGTCGAGCGCGGCGCGGTCGATGTAGCCGATCATCGCCGGATTGTCGGCCACCAGGCGCCGCACGGCGCCGCTGCCGGACATCTCGCGCGGCGGCTGGCCGCGTCCGGTGAACACCATCTTGGTCCAGTAGACCTTCATCGACGCCTGCGACCTGTCGGCGATGCGCTGGTAAAACGCGTTGCGTAGCGCGCTGCCGACCGGCAGGTCGAGCGCGACCGCTTCGCCGCCGTCGGGAAAACGGTTGGTCTGCGCCAGGAACAGCGCCGCCAGCTGCTCGTGGCGCAGCGACGTGATCGCACTTTTGGCCGACACCACGACCACCGGATCGGCCGGGCCGAGCCCGATGGCCAGCGCCGGCCGGCCGGCCAGCAGCCACAGCGACAGCGCCAGCAGCGCCGCGGTCGTTAAACGCCTCAAGGGCAACGGCAACAATTGATAAGTCATGCAAAATTCCTGTCTGTATTCCATGGACGGCGCGGTCGCCGATCCACAGCGGGTCGGGCGTCAATGCGCCAGCCCACAGACGGGCGTCTGTTCTTCAAAATGGAAAGTTGCAAGGGCAGCCGGCGGTACGGAGACCAATAAATAGCTACCCTAGAGAAACTTTGGATGAAGTAGAGCAATATAACAAACATCGGGGCCGAAGACCACCTTAATTTTAATAGAATCGCATCAATGATGGCTTTATGGCATGTTTGGTGGGCCGTTGCGCATGGCGCCACCGGTCCGCGCGCCGGCGATGTCAGCCTTGCGCCAACATCCGCATCAGCTGGTCGACGCTGAAAGGCTTCAGCAACAACTGCGCGCCCTCGAGCGGAAAGCGGGGATGCTGGCCGCTGGCGAAAATGATCCGCAAGCCCGGTTGCAGGGCGCGCGCTTGCGCCGCCAGCTGCTCGCCGGACACGTCGGGCAGCGAAATATCGGTGATCATCACATCCGCCGCCGCCTCTTCGAGCAGGGCCAGCGCGGTGGCCGCGTCGGCGGCCGGCCGTACCGTGTGGCCGAGCAGTTCGAGCAGCTCGGTGGTGGTCTCGCGCAGTTCCCGCTCATCCTCCACCAGCACGATGCGCAGTCCGGCCGGCGCCCCCGCTTTCGCCTCGGTGTTCTGTTCGGCGCTGACCGCCGCCGTCGCCGGTTGCGCCGTCAACTGGCCGAGGTGCTGACGGTTGGCCAGCACATGGCGCACCTTGCGCGCCAGCGCCTCGCGGGTATAAGGCTTGCCCAGCAGATCGACGCCGGCATCGAGCCGGCCGCCATGGACGATGGCGTTTTCCGTATAGCCGGACGTGAACAGCACCGCGATGCCCGGCAGCCGCTCGCGCGCCTTGCGCGCCAGTTCGGGACTGCGCAACGGGCCGGGCATCACCACGTCGGTGAACAGCAGGTCGATCGCCAGGCCGCTGTCGATGATGCTGAGCGCACTGGCGGCGTCGCTCGCCTTGAGCACGCGGTAACCCAGCTCGCCCAACATCTCCACCACGGTGGCGCGCACGCCCTCGTCGTCCTCGGCCACCAGGATGGTTTCCTGGCCGCCGACGACGGCGCGCGTCTCCACCGGCGCCGGTAGATCCTCGACGTCGGTGGAGCGCGGCAAATACAGCTTGACCGTGGTGCCGCTGCCAACCTCGCTGTAGATCTTGACGTGACCGCCCGACTGGCGCGCGAAGCCGTACACCATCGACAAACCCAGGCCGCTGCCCTTGCCTTCGGGCTTGGTCGAGAAGAACGGGTCGAACGCCTGCGCCATCACCTCTGGCGCCATGCCGGCGCCGGTGTCGCTGATGGCGATCATCACGTACTGGCCGGCGGACAGCTCGGGATGGGAGTCGGCGTACTGGTCGTCGAGCATGGCGTTGCCCACTTCGATGGTCAACTTGCCGACGCCGTTCATCGCGTCGCGCGCGTTGATGCACAGGTTCAGCACCGCGTTCTCCACCTGCGCGGTGTCGATCAGCGTGTTCCACAAGCCGCCCGAAATCACCGTCTCGACCTCGATCTCCTCGCCCAGGCTGCGGCGCAACATGTCCTCCATGCCGGCGATGAAGCGGCCGATCTTGACCACCCGCGGATCGAGCGCCTGGCGCCGGCCGAACGCCAGCAGGTAACTGGCCAGCTTGGCGCCGCGCGTGACGCCGGCCAGCGCGTTCTCGAGGCGCTTTTCGGCGCGCGCATTGCCTTTGACGTCGCCGCCGAGCAGCTGCAGATTGCCGGAGATGACCTGCAGCAGATTGTTGAAGTCATGCGCCACGCCGCCGGTCAGCTTGCCGATCGCCTCCATCTTCTGCGACTGCTGCAACGCCGCCGCCGTGCGCCGCATCTCGTCGGCCGCCGCCCGCTCGGCGGTCATGTCGCGTCCCACCGCGTGCACGAAACGCTCGTCCGCCACGGCGGTCCACGACAGCACCGCGTGGCCGCCGCCCTTGCGCAAGCTGCGGTTCTCGAACTTGAACGTATGCCGGCCCTCGGCCAGCGCCCCCATCTCCGCCATCGACGCGGCCATGTCGTCCGGATGGATCAATTTGTACAGCGAGGTGCCGATGACTTCCACCTCCTCCCAGCCCAGCAGGCGGGTGAAGGCCGGGTTGATGGCGACGATCCAGCCCTCCAGCGAGGCCACCAGCATCACGTCGGTGGCATAGCGCCACATGCGGTCGCGCTCCGCCGTGCGCTCGGCCACCTGCTGCTGCAGCTTGTGGGCGGTGGACTTCTGGTCCTCGATGTCGGTGCTGGTGCCGACCCAGCGCTGCACCACGTCGTTGCCGCCGACGATCGGCAACGCCCGCACCAGGTGCCAGCGATAGGCGCCGTCGGCGCGCCGGATGCGGTACTCGGTGTCGAAGGTCTGGCCGGTGGCCACCGCGACGATCCACGCCCGGGTGGTGGCCGGCAGATCATCCGGGTGGATGATTTTGGCCCAGCGGTCGCCGTCCAGCTGCCCCTGCTGCGTGCCGGAGTAGCGGTACACCTGGTCGTTGAACCAGTCCAGCGCGCCGTCGGCGGCGGCCGACCAGACCTGGCTGGGGATGGTCTGCGCCAGGATGCGGAAGGTGTTCTCGCTGGCGCGCAGCAGGTTCTCGGCCTTGACGCGGTCGGTGACGTCGGCGCCTTGTACAAAAATGCCCCAGACCGCGCCGGCGGTGTCGCGTAGCGGCTGGTAGACGAAATCGAGGAAGCGCTCGCGCGCCGGGCGGTCGCCGGTGGCCGCCACGAAAAACGGCACGGCGGTGCCGGACCAGGTCTCGCCGGAGACATACAGGTTGTCGAGCAGGCCGACAAAGCCCTGGCTGTTCGCCTCCGGCAGCGCCTCGCGCACCGGCAGGCCGATCACCTCGCGCAGGCCGACCAGCTCCATAAAGGCCGGATTGGCCGACGTGAACACGTGTTCGGGACCGGACAGCATCGCCATGAAACCGGGCGCCTGTTCGAACATGATGCGCATGCGCTCACCGGCGTCGCGCAGGCGCCGTTCGGCCGCAACCTTGTCGGTGGTCTCGGTCACCACCACCATCACGCCGACCGGCGTGCCCGCCTCGTCGAGCACCGGCGAATAATCGAGGTTCATCCAGATCTGTTCCGGCCCGCCGTTACGGTGCACCGTCAGCTCCTGGTCCTTGTAGACCAGCGTCTCGCCGCGCAGGCCGACCTTGATCACGTGGTCGTTGAAGTCGGCGATCTCTGGCCAGGCCTCGCGCACCGTGGCGCCCAGCGACAGCGGATGGCGACCGGCCGCGAACACCGAATAAACGTCGTTGTAGACCATCACCCCGTCCTCGCCCATCAGCAGCACGATCGGCAGCGTCGAGCGCAGCACCAGCGCCACGGTCGTTTGCAGCGATTGAGGCCAGGCGTCGATCGGGCCGAGTGCGGTCTTGCTCCAGTCGTGGGAAGCAATGATGTGCGCAAGTTGGCCGCCGCCTTGGAGAAAGGGTTGATTCACGATGTAGAGGACAAAGGGTAACAGTACGTTAATGTTGTCTGCGGATTATAGTTTGTCCTAGACAGAAAAAGGCGGCGCACGCGGCAATACAGTATTGCCAAAGAAATAAATTCCGGATATAGTGCGAATAAGAATCATTATCATTAGAGAGATGCATGGATATTCCTCAAGAATTGCGCAAGCTGGGCTTGAAAGCCACCCTGCCCCGGCTGCGCATATTGCAGTTGTTCCAGGAATCGAAAAGCAAGCATTTGAACGCGGACGACGTCTATCGTCTGCTGCACGACGAAAATATCGACATGGGGCTGGCCACCGTGTATCGCGTGTTGATGCAGTTCGCCGACGCCGGCATCCTGATCCGCCGCCATTTCGAATCGGTCGCTTCGGTGTTCGAGCTCAATGAAGGCGGCCACCACGACCATCTGATCTGCACCAATTGCGGCCGCATGGAGGAGTTCCTCGACGCCGAGATCGAGCTGCGCCAGGAGGCGGTGGCCAAGGAGCGCAACTTCGTGCTGCACGAGCACTCGCTTTCGCTGTACGGGTTTTGCGGCGACTGCGCCGACAACATCAACCCGGTGGCGGCGCGCAAGCTGCGGCGTTCTTAAGAGCGCGCAATGCCGGCTGGCGACCGTGGCGCGCCCGCTAGGTTTTGCCGGATTCGAAGCCGGATTGGCAGAATACGCTCCATTTGATCGATTCATGTTTTGACGATGGCGGCCTACAATCGCTTCATCGATCATTAACAAAACCGTCCCTCATGAAAAACAAACTGCTGCCGGCATCCTTCTTCGCGCTGACACTGGGGCTGGCCGAAACCGGCAACGCCTGGCGCCTGGCCCATCACCTTTGGTCGCTGCCGCCGCTGGGCGGCGAGCTGCTTCAGGCGCTGGCCGTGCTGTCCTTCATCGTGTTTATCGCGCTGTACGCACACAAGTGGCTGGCGCACCGCGCCGCCGCGCTGGCCGAGACGCGCGACCCGGTGCAGTCGGCCTTTCTAGCGCTGATTCCGGAGTCGCTGATCCTGCTCGCTCTGGCCTTGCAGCCTTACTCGCCGGCCGCCTCCAAGCCGGTGTTCTGGGCCGGCTCCGCCGTCAACCTGCTGTATGGCGCCTGGCGCCTGGCCGCGCACTGGAGCGTCCAGCGCGACCCGGCGCAAATCGTGCCGCCGCTGTTCCTGTCCTACGCCGCCAGCATGCTGGTAAATGCGCTGGCGGCGGGAATGTTCGGCTACCTCGATTACGGTTGGATGCTTTTCGGGATCGGCGCGATATCGTGGCTGTTGCTCGATTCAAGCATCACGCACCAGTTGATGACCGGCGGCCTGGCCGACAAGACCCGTAACTTCATGGGCATCTATAGCGCTCCGCCGGTCGTCGCGCTGGTCGCCTACCAGGTGCTCGCGGGCGCCGGCGCCAACGCCGCCATCACCTATGCACTGGCCGGCTATGCGCTGTTTGTCTTCGCCGGCATGGCCCTGGCGTCGCGTTGGTTGGCGCGGCAGGATTTTGCGCCAGGCTACTGGGCCTACACCTTCGGGCTCGCCACGCTAGGCCAGGGCTTGATGCTGATGGCGCAGCGCGACCATGGCGGTATGCTGGAAGTGCTGGCCGGAGTTGTATTCGCCGCCACGCTGCTACTGGTCGCCATTGTCGCCGCAGGGTCGCTGCGCCTGCTGTCCAAAGGGAGCTACTTCCCGGCCGCGCCACTCGCGGCAACAGTCGGCGCGTCATGAGAACGCTGGCGCTGCTAATTTTTCCAGGCGTGCAATTGCTCGACGTTTCGGGGCCGATGGACGTCTTCGCCGAGGCCAACGCCTTTGTCGGCGCGGATGACGGCTACCGGCTGATCACCGTCGGTACCGCGCCCTACCCGATCGTCGCGTCCAACGGCCAGAAGCTGGGTGCCGATCACACGCTGGGCGAAGCGGCGATCGACGCCGCCGGCTGGAACACGGTATTGGTGGCCGGCGGCCCCGAGCTGGCCTGCGCCCCGGACGATGGGCCGGTCTCGGAATGGCTGCGCCAGATCGCCCAAACCTTGCCGCGCTACGGATCGATTTGCACCGGCGCCTTTCTGCTTGGCCGCGCCGGCCTGTTGGACGGCAAACACGCCACCACGCACTGGAGCGACGCCGCGCGCCTGGCCGCGCAGTTTCCACTGGCGCGGATCGAACATGACCGCATCCATGTGCGAGACGGTCGGCTGTTCACCTCCGCAGGCGTCACCGCCGGCATCGACCTGGCGCTGGCCCTGGTGGCCGAGGACCACGGGCCGGCCGTCGCGCTGGCGGTGGCCAAACGCCTGCTGGTACTGGCGCAACGCCAGGGCGGTCAATCGCAATTCAGTCCGTATTTATCGGCCCCGGTCGCGCCGGACGCGCTGGGGACGTTGATCCAACAATATGTGATGGGCCATCTGGCCGAATTGCTGTCGGTCGAGCGGCTGGCCGACGTCGCGGGCATGAGCGCGCGTAATTTCGCCCGCCAGTCCGTCAAGGAGATGGCCGTCACGCCGGCCGAATTCGTGCAACGCGCACGCGTGGACGCCGCCCGCAATCTGCTCGAAGGCAGCGCACTGGCGCCCAAGGCTATCGCCTACCGCTGCGGCTTCGGCAGCGCCGCGCGCATGCGGCTGGTGTTCGCGCAGCGCTTCGGCGTCACCCCGAACCAATACCGCGACAGCTTCCGCAAGCCGCAGCGATAATCAAAGCGGTCCACGCATCAAGGCCAGGCCCGCGTCTTTTCCTCGCGCAGCAGCGCATCGAGCACCATCAGATCGACCGGCTTGGTCATATGGCTGTCGAAGCCCGCCTCGGCCGCGCGCCGCCGGTCACTGTCCTGGCCATAGCCGGTGACGGCGATCAGCCGCAACGGGCGCAATGTCCGCTCACTGGCCTGCTGACGCAAGCGCTGCGCCAGTTCGTAACCGTCCATGCCGGGCAAGCCGATATCGAGCAGGCACACGTCGGGCCGCAATGCGCCCTCGCGCGCCAACGCGTCGGGCGCGCTGAACATCACATGCACCGTGTGGCCCAACATCTCGAGCGCCTCGCCGACCGCCCGCGCCGCGTCCTCGTTGTCGTCGACCACCATCACCGTCAGGCCCGAATCCTGCCGTGCCGGCGCCTTGGCCGCCGCCGGCGCAGACGCCGACAGCGCCGCGCGCGGCGCCTCGAACACCTGCTCCAGCGCCGGCATGCGGATCGTGAAGGTGCTGCCATGGCCTTCGCCGTCGCTGCGCGCGGTGATGCCTCCGCCGTGCAGCGCCATCATGCTCCTGGCGATGGTCAAGCCCAAGCCAAGGCCGCCACGCGAGCGGCTCAGCGCCTGCCGCTCCTGCACGAACAGGTCGAAGATCGACGCCAGCATCTCGGCCGAGATGCCGATGCCGTTGTCGCGCACCGCCACCACGGCGTCGCCGCCGTCGCGCCACGCGTGAATGCTCAGGCGGCCCTGGGGCTCGGTGTACTTGGCCGCGTTGGTCAGCAAATTGGCCAGCACCTGCGCGCAGCGCCCCGCATCGGCCATCACCGCCAAGCCCGAGGATGGCACCCGCACCTCCAGCATATGGCGCTTCTCCTCGATCAGGGGGCTGGCCGTTTCGATCGCGCGCGCCACCACCTCGGCCATCTCCACCGCCTGGCGGCGCAGCTCGATCTTGCCTTCGGCCACCCGCGAGACGTCCAGCAAATCGTCCACCAGCGCCACCAGATGCTTGGTCTGGCGCTCGATGACGGCGCGCTCCTTGAGCGCGTAGTCGCCGCCGCGCAGGCGCATCAACTGCAGCGCCGTGACGATCGGCGCCAACGGGTTGCGCAACTCGTGTCCGAGCATCGCCAGGAATTCGTCCTTGGCGCGGCTGGCCGATTCCGCCGCGCGCTTGGCGTTGGCCAGCTCGGTCACCTCGAACACCACCATGGCCACGCCTTCGGGGCGGCCTTCGTCGTCGAGCAAGGGCTGGTAGACGAAATCGAAGCAGCAATCGGTCAACTGCCCGCCGTCGCCGCGGCGGAACCGCACCGCCACGGAGCGGCCGACATAGGCCTGACCGCTGGCCAGCACGCCGTCCAGCAATTCGAAGATGCCCTGCCCTTCAAGCTCCGGAAAGGCGCGCCGCATCGGCAAACCGACCAGCGCGCGCGGTCCCACCACCTCC
The DNA here is from genome assembly GCA_036387635.1 of Duganella sp. Lineage (GTDB taxonomy): Bacteria > Pseudomonadota > Gammaproteobacteria > Burkholderiales > Burkholderiaceae_D > Rugamonas. The sequence continues at coordinate 2,828 of DASVTJ010000576.1, read as the reverse complement.
TGATAACAGGCGTTGGCCTGCTCGTACACATGCTCGGACCCGCGCAAGATCGCGATCGCCACCGGCGCCTGGCTGAAGATGCTCTGGGTGCGGCGCGCCACGGCGCTGTCGACCATCCGCATTTGCTGGCGTTGGCGCAGCACGTCGATGCGCGCCGACAGCTCGCGGCTGGAGAACGGTTTGACGAGATAATCGTCGGCGCCGGCCTGCAGGCCTTCCAGCCTGGCCTCCTCGCCGGCGCGCGCCGACAACAGCATGATCGGGATATCGCGCGTGCAGGGATCGGCCCGCAGCGCGGCCAGCAGGCCGAAGCCGTCGAGCTCCGGCATCATTGCGTCGGACAGGATAATGTCGGGCATCTCGCGCCGCACCGCCGCCAGCGCCTCGCGGCCGTTGTTGCGCACCTCGACATGCCACTGGTCCTGTAACAGCCGTTGCAGGTAGTCGCGCATGTCGGCGTTGTCGTCGACGATGAGCAGGCGCCCGTGGCGCGCGCCGACTCGATGATCGGCCTCGGAAGGCGTTCGGGCAAGCGTCGGCTGCACCCAGCCCTCCACCTCGGCCACATACGACTGCACCGCCACCGGCCGCCACGGCTCGAGCTGCCGTTCCCGCACATGCGCCGGGTCCAGATGCGCGCTGCCCAGCGGGATCTCGACGGCGAACACGGTGCCGCGCCCAGACGTGCTGTCGACGCCAATCGCGCCGCCGTGCAGCGCCACCAGGTCGTGCACCAGCGCCAGGCCGATGCCCGATCCCTCGTGCGTGCGCGAGCGCGCGCCCTCGACGCGGTGGAAGCGTTCGAACAGGTGCGGCACCTGGTCGGCCGGAATGCCGGTGCCGGTGTCGCTCACCGTCAGCCGCACATGCGGCCCGTCCGGATGCAGCGCGATGGCGATTTCGCCCTCGAACGTGAACTTGAAAGCGTTCGACAGCAGATTGAGGACGATCTTCTCCCACAGGCCCGGATCGACATACACCGGCGACGGCAGCGGTGGACAGTCCACCGTCAGCCGCATGCCGGCGCCCTCGATGGCGGAGCGGAAGCTGCTGGCCAGGTCGGCGGTCAGCGCGGCCAGGTCGGTCGGGGCGAAACTGGCCTTGGCGCGGCCGGCCTGCACGCGCGAAAACTCGAGCAGCGTGTTGACCAGCTTTTGCAGCCGCAAGCCGTTACGCCGCATCAGTTCCATGCGCGAGCGCTGCGCCGGCGGCAAAGGCTCGGCGGCGTCGCGCAGCGCGTCCTCCATCGGCCCAAGCAGCAGCGTCAGGGGCGTGCGGAATTCGTGGCTGACGTTGCTGAAGAACTGGGTCTTGGCGTGATCGAGCGCCGTCAGCCTCTCGGCGTGCAGACGCTCCTCCTCCGCGGCGCGCGCCTGCTGGATGGAGTTGCCGGTCTGGATCGCGATCAGCTCCAGGAAGCGGCGGTAGTCGGCGTCGAGCCGGCGCGCGGCGCTCACGCCCAGCACCAGCGCGCCGATGCAGTGCTGCGTGCCGGCGCCGATCAGCGGCAGCACCAGCGCCTCGCGGATCGGCTGGTTGGCCAGTCCCGCCGGCAGGCCGGCCTCGGGCGCGTGCTCCAACGCCACCAGGCGGGCGGCGGCATCGGCCATCACCTCGTCGATCGGGAACAGGCGGCCGGGAATATTCGGGTGCGTGGCCCGCGCCGGCGTCGCCGGTCCGGCATCGGCGGGAGCCGGGGCGGCGGCCGATTCGCCCCCCTCGCCGGCCAGGTACAGCAGCGCGAACGGCAGGTCGTCGGGATTGTCGGCGATGCTGGCCATGGCGGCGTCGCAGGCGCCGGCGACGGTTTTCTCCTGCAGCATGCGGGTGCTCATGTCCGACAAGGTGCGCAGGCGGCGCGCGTTCAGGTGCTTGGCGGTGACATCCAGATTGGGACAGAACAGTCCCGCCACATTGCCCGATTCGTCGCGCACCGGGCTATAGGAAAACGAATAAAACGTCTCTTCCAGAAAATCGCCGCGGTTCATGAACAGGCGCACGTCGTCCGCCAGCGTGGCCTCGCCCTGCTCGAACACCCGGTCGGCCAGCGGGCCGCAGATATCCCATATCTCGGCCCATACCTCGGCCGCCGGACGTCCCAGCGCCCACGGGTGCTTGGCCATGCTCAGCACCCCGATATAGGCGTCGTTGTACAGGAAGGTGGCTTGCTCGCCCCAGCCGATCCACATCGGCTGCCGGGAGCCAAGCATCAAGCTGACCACGGTCTTCAGGCTTTGCGGCCAGCCATCGATCGCGCCCAATGGCGTGCGCGCCCAATCGAACGCCAGGATCTGTGCGCTCAGTTCCCCCGGCGCGGTAACAAAGCGCGGGGCCGGCAGCTGGGTTGACGCCGGTGGGTTCATAAATGCCTCGCTAGCTGTACAAAATAACAATCTTGGAATCGTATCATTATTCCTGCTACGGCGGAGCTTGATTGACTCGACCGGCGGCGCGATCTCCGATCAGCGCTGGACGAACAGGCGCACGCCAAACACCGGCCCGGCCGTGTGGCCAGGCTCCGGCTCGAAGCGCACCAACACCGTGCTGCGTTTGCCGCCGGTCAGGCGCTCGGGCAGCGGGTAGTCGCGGTCGATGAATTCGCCGGGGTGTTTGCCATCGAGCTTGACGCGGGCCACGCGCTCACCGTCGATACTGATATGGAAGTCGCGGTTGCGCTCCTCGCCCCAGTAGGTCGCCTGCAGCACCAGTTGGCCCGGGCCGCACTTCATGCGGAAGCTGAAATAGCCGCCGGTGCGGGCGTCGCGGCCCATGCGCCCGCGGTACGACACCGGGTACGAGATGTCCGATTGCAGATCGTGGTCGCGCTC
>DASVTJ010000575.1:0-3367 GCA_036387635.1 Duganella sp. | reverse complement strand
TGCGCGCCTGCGACTACGCGGTCGAACAACTCAAACTTGGCAAACTTTAAGGAAATGAACATGAATGTTTTCAACAGCTATCCACGCAACGCTCCGAAGCTGGGTCTGACACTGGCCCTAACGCTGTCCTGTGCGTTTGGTCCTGCCTCCTCGCAGGCCGCCACCAGCCCGCTGCTGGGCGTGCAGCTGTGGTCGGTCAAGGACGAGATCAAGCAAGACTTCGAAGGCACGTTGGACAAGGTGGCCAAGCTGGGCTTTCAGGGCGTCGAGTTCGCCGGCGAGTTCGGCAAGTACAAGGCCGATCCGGCCGGCCTGAGCGCATTCCTGAAGAAGACCGGTCTGCAATGCGCCGGCGCCCACATGCGCGTCGAGCAGCTTAACGCCGCCAACTTCAGGGCCACCACCGACTTCTACAAGACGCTCGGTTGCCATCGCCTGATTATTTCGATGGACGAGCGCGCGGCAAGCAAGGAAGGCTCGGCCGAACTAGCCAAGGAGTTGAGCGCGCTGTCGACCAAGCTGAACGCGGTCAAGGTGGGCGGGCAGGGCATGACGCTGGGCTACCACAACCACGAGGCGGAAATGCTGGGCGGTAAAGGCCAGACCAACTGGGACCTGCTGGCCAAGAACACGCCGAAGAATTTCATCATGCAGCAGGACGTGGGCTGGACCACGTATGCCGGCAAAGACCCGATCGCCTTCGTCAACGACTATCCGGGCCGCACCGACACCACGCACTACAAGGCCAAGTTCGTCAAGGGCACCGACGGCACCAGCATCATCGGCCAGGACAAGACCGACTGGACCGGGCTGACCAAGGCGGTGCGCAGTGTCGGCGGCACCGAGTGGATCATCATCGAGCAGGAGGAATATCCGAACGGCATGGGCCAGCTCGAATCGGTGGCGGCGTCAATGCGCGGCCTGCAAGCCGTGCTGGCCAAGATGCCGAAGCCCTAAGGCCCAGGGAACTTCATGAGCCTTTCAGTACATTTTCAACACATCGTCAAGGAGTTCGGCCCGGTGCGCGTGCTGCACGGGGTCGACTTCGCGCTCGAGCCGGGCCGCGTCTACGGCCTGCTGGGCGAGAATGGCGCCGGCAAGTCGACCTTGATGAAGATTCTAGCCGGCTACGAGCGGCCCACCGGCGGCCAGTTGCTGATCGACGGTACGGCGCGCGACTTCGCCGACGCGCGCCAGGCGGAGGCGCTGGGCATCGCGCTGATCCACCAGGAATTCAACCTGGCCGAGCAACTGACGATCACGCAGAATATTTTCCTCGGCCATGAAAAAACCAGCGGCTGGTTGCTGGATCTCAAAGCCATGCGCGCCGGCGCCGCCGCCTGCCTGGAACAGGTGGGGCTGGACGTCAGTCCCGACACCAAGGTGGCCGACCTGATCGTCGCCGAAAAGCAGCTGGTGGAAATCGCCAAGGCGCTCAGCCGCAAGGCGCGCCTGCTGATCATGGACGAGCCGACCGCCAGCCTGTCGTCCGGCGAAACGCGCAAGCTGTTCGCGCTGATGGCGCGCCTGAAATCGGAGGGCGTGACCATCGTCTATATCTCGCACAAGCTCGACGAGATGGAAGCCAACACCGACGAGGTGGTGGTGATGCGCGACGGCCGCTTCGTCACCCGCGCGCTGACCGCCGACATCGACCGCCATCAGATGGCCAATTTGATGGTGGGGCGCGACGTCTCCGATATGTTCGCGGGCAAGCGCTTGCCGGCGGCGGACGCCGCGCCGCTGCTCAAGGTCGAGGGACTGAGCGTGCCCGGCTGGGTTCGCGACCTGAGCTTCGAGGTGCGCGCCGGCGAGATCCTCGGCTTCGGCGGTCTGGTCGGAGCGGGCCGCACCGAAGCGTTCGAAGCCTTGCTGGGCCTGCGTCCGCGTAGCGCCGGCAAGATCATCATCGGCGGCGAGGCCGTCGATATCCGCAACCCGCGCCAAGCGATGCTGCATGGCTTGACCTACCTGAGCGAGGACCGCAAGGGCAAGGGCCTGCACGTCGAGCTAGGCTTGCAGGAAAACCTGACGATGATGACGCTGGAGCGCGACGCCAGGCCGTGGCTGGACCGCAAGGGCGGCCGCGCAGCGCTGGATAAGGCGATCGCCGATTTTGGCATCCGTCTGCGCGACATCGACTGCAAGGCCGGTTCGCTGTCCGGCGGCAACCAGCAAAAGCTGGCGCTGGCCAAATACCTGCACAGCGATCCGCGCGTGGTGGTGCTCGATGAGCCGACCCGTGGCGTCGACGTCGGCGCCAAGCGCGACATCTACCAATTGATCCATCGTCTGGCCGCCGAGGGCAGGGCCGTCATCGTCATCTCGTCCGAATTGATCGAGCTGATCGGCCTGTGCCACCGCGTTGCCATCCTGCACGGCGGCAAACTGCAAGCGATGCTCGACCACGACCACCTTACCGAAGAAGAATTGATCTCCCATGCAACCAACACCCACCACTAAAACTCCACCCGCCATGCCGGGGCTGGCGCGCTTCCGGGGCTACGGCCCGGTCGTGGCGCTGATCCTGCTGTGCATCGCCGGCGGCCTGCTGAACCCGGACTTCGCCACCGTCGAAAACCTGATGAACGTGCTTACCCGCACCGCCTTCATCGGCATCATCGCCGTTGGCATGACGTTTGTCATCGTTTCCGGCGGCATCGACTTGTCGGTCGGCTCGATGGCCGCGCTGATCGCCGGCGCCATGATCATGCTGATGAACGCGGCGGCCGCCTCCGCGCAGCCGCTCGATCCGGTCGCCACGGTGCTGCTGGGCTGCGCGCTGGCGCTGCTGATGGGCGGTGTGCTCGGCGGTGCACACGGTTTGCTGGTCACGCGCGGGCGCATCGAGCCGTTCATCGCCACGCTCGGCACGCTGGGCATCTTCCGCGCCACGTTGACGTATCTGTCCGACGGCGGCGCGCTGACCTTGGACAGCACCGTCTCCGACGTCTACAGCCCGGTCTACTATCAGAGCGTGCTGGGCGTGCCGATTCCCGTGCTGGTGTTCCTGCTGGTGGCCATCGGCGGCGCCGTGATCCTGAACCGCACCGCGTTCGGCCAGCATGTGCAGGCCATCGGCTCGAACGAACAGGTCGCCAACTACGCGGCGATCCGCGTCGACCGGATCAAGGTGCTGACCTATCTGCTGCTGGGCGTGTGCGTGGCCATCGCCACCATCCTGTATGTGCCGCGCCTGGGTTCGGCCACGCCGACAACCGGCATTCTGTGGGAGCTGGAGGCGATCGCCGCCGTGGTGGTCGGCGGCACCTCGCTCAAGGGCGGCTCGGGACGCATCATCGGCACCGTCATCGGCGCCATCCTGCTGTCGGTCATCGGCAACATCGTCAATCTGACCAGCATCATC
>DASVTJ010000574.1:0-12670 GCA_036387635.1 Duganella sp. | reverse complement strand
CGCCTGCTGGCCGACGCCATGGCCGCCGACCTGAGAATCTGCATCGTCGCCGACTACGACTGCGACGGCGCCACTGCCTGCGCCGTGGCGCTGCGGGGTTTGCGGGCGATGGGCGCGCAAGTCGACTACATCGTCCCGAACCGGTTTGAATACGGCTACGGCCTGACGCCGGAAATCGTGGCGCTGACCGCACGCGAAAAGAACCCGGACATCATCATCACGGTCGACAATGGCATCGCCAGCATCGACGGCGTGGCCGAAGCCAACCGGCGCGGCATCGAGGTGGTGGTCACCGACCACCACCTGCCGGGCGACACACTGCCGGATGCGCGCGTGATCGTCAACCCGAACCAGCCCGAATGCGGCTTCCCCAGCAAACATATCGCCGGTGTCGGCGTGGTGTTCTATGTGCTGCTGGCGTTGCGCGCCGAATTCCGCAAGCGCGGCGCCTACGCCGACCAGCCGCAGCCCAAACTCGACAACCTGCTCGACCTTGTGGCGCTGGGCACAGTGGCCGACGTGGTGCGGCTCGACCCGAACAACCGCATCCTGGTGGCGCAGGGCCTCAAGCGCATGCGTGCCGGCCGCATGCACGCCGGCGTGGCCGCGCTGTTCCGCGTGGCCGGCCGCGAGCCGCGCACCGCCAGCCCGTTCGACCTCGGTTTCGCGCTGGGACCGCGCCTGAACGCGGCCGGCCGCCTGCAGGACATGTCGCTCGGGATCGAATGCCTGATCACCGACGACGAGGGCCGCGCCTGGGCGCTGGCGCAGCAGCTCAACGAGATCAACCTGAAGCGGCGCGAGATCGAAGCCGAGATGCAGGACACGGCGCTGCTGCACCTCGACACCTACGAACCGGCCGACAGCAGCACCATCTGCGTGTTCGACGAATCGTGGCACCAGGGCGTGATCGGCATCGTCGCTTCGCGTTTGAAAGAGAAGTTCTTCCGCCCGACGATCACCTTCGCGCCCGGTGCCGACGGCTGGATCAAGGGGTCGGGCCGCTCGATCCCCGGCTTCCACCTGCGCGACGCGCTCGATCTGGTGTACAAGAAGGCGCCGAGCCTGATCGACAAATTCGGCGGCCACGCGATGGCGGCCGGCCTGACCTTGCGCGCCGACGCCTTCGACGCTTTTGCCGCCGCCTTCGAGGAAGTGGGCCGCGCCTGGCTCACCCAGCAGCAGCTGGAACGCATCATCGAAACCGACGGCCCGCTGGAAGACGCCTACTACACCACCGCCTTCATCGACCTGATGGCCGGCCAGGTATGGGGGCAAGGCTTCGCCCCGCCGGTGTTCTGCGACGAGTTCCGCGTGGTCAGCCAGCGCATATTAAAAGAGCGCCATCTCAAGCTGTTGCTGGAAAAGAACGGTTCACGTTACGACGCGATCTGGTTCGGCCACGTGGACTCGCTGGGCGAGCGGGCCAAGGTCGCCTTCCGCCTGGACGCGAATGAATACAATGGAGTAACCAAAGTACAACTGATGGTCGAGCACGCCGAGCCGGCATAGACGTTTTTACGCCACCCGATTCACTCCTGGATTGCTATCCATCCCAAAAAGGAGTATAAGTACTCCATTACCGGAGGATTTATGAATCTGACCTATGCTTACCCTCGCAGCCGCTTCGAGCCGACCGTACTGGTGGACCTGAACGCCAAGGCCGAGCGCGAGCGGTTGTCGAAGTCGGCCCTCAAGGGCTTTTTCAAGCTCGTCGGCGCGTGGCACGTGCGCGACGAGGACGCCCGCCAATTGCTTGGCGGCCTATCGAGCAGCGCCTGGTACGAGTGGAAAAAAAACCCGGACCGCACGCTGGAGGTGGACTGCATCACGCGCATCTCCTACCTGCTGGGCATCTACAAGGCACTGCACATCATCTACGGCGACAAGCTCGCCGACGAATGGATCAGCCTACCCAACACCAACCGGATTTTTGAGGGCCGCACGCCGCTGGCGTACATGCTGGGCGGCGGGCTGCTGGCGATGCAGACCGTGCGTCAATTACTCGATGCGCGCCGCGGAGGACTGTAAGTGCCGGTCAGCCTGATTCCCCCACTTACCACGCTGCGCCAATTCGACACTTGCCGTTTGCTGCCATCCCGGTTCGCGGACCTGGAGGATTCGGTGCTGTCGCCGCTGGCAGACAGCGACGCCATGCTGCGCGACCTGTTCGACCTGGATAACGCCACCAACGCGCGCTTGCGCACGCAAAACGGCGGCTCGACCGGCATCAACGTCGATGAACTGGTGTTCGGCGTGCCGCACTTCCGCATCGTCAACGCGGCGTTTACGTACGCGCGCCCCGAGGGCAGCCGCTTCAACGACGGCCGCCGCGGCGCCTGGTACTGCGCCTTCGACGTCGAAACCGCGCTGGCCGAAGTGAGCTTCCACAAGGCCGTGGAATACGCCGAGATCAACCGCTTCGACGACAGCGTTCAGTATCAATGCATGCTGGCCGACTTCACCGCCACCTTTCACGACCTGCGCGGCCAGCCGCGCTACGAGAGCTGCCTGTCGCCGTCCAGCTACATCGACTCGCAACTGCTGGCCGAACGCCTGCTCGACGGCGGCTCGCTGGGCGTCATCTACCCCAGCGTGCGGCGTCCGGCCGGTACCAACCTGGCCTGCTTCCGCCCGGCCCTGGTGGGCAATGCGCGCAAAGGCGCGGCCTACCGCCTGACATGGCTGGGCAGCCCGATACCGACCATCGAAATTATCTGACTATTTTTAGCTATGCAAACCAAACCCGAAAACGACGATGAACTGCGTCTCAAAGTAAACCGCGAAACCGCGCGCGTGCCGTGGACCGAACTGCTCAAGCATTTCGCGTCCGGCAACGTGGTATGGGTGGCTAACTCGCTCGACCTGGTCGATGTGGCCGTGCGCATTTCGCATGACGACAAGGCCAACATCGCGCAATGGATGGAAGCCGGCCTGCTCGCCAAAGTCAGCGACGAACAGGCGCAGGGCTGGCTGGCGAACGACGCCCTGTTGTGGGCGGCCGTCGTCAGCCCGTTCATCCTGGTGCAGCAGCAAAAAGCCGTCGCGGCCAGCGTGCATTAAGTCCCGCCACTAGCCTCCACAATATGCCCGACGCCATGGCTTGGCGCCGGGCGTTCGTCATGCCTGACCGCGACCGGGCCGGCTTAGAACTTGAAGCTGCCCGCGTCCAGCGTCAGCGAACTGCCGCACGCCGGCGTGGTGGCTTCACGGTTGCCGCTGGCCGTGGACTGGTTACTTTCCCACACGGTGGTGGCGCCGGCCTTCATGAACTTGTACTGGATCGCCGTTGCCGGCGGCAGCTGGAAGGTGCGGGACCACGGCGCGTTGGCGCCGCTGCCTTCGATGGTCAGCTGGGTGCCGGCGCTTTGCGTCCAGTTGCCCAACTCCGCGCGGTTGCCGACCACGTTGACATTCTGTCCGACCACCGTGTTGGCATTGGCGACGCGGAAGGTCACCGGCACCGTGGTGCACGTGCCGCCGCCGGTACCGCCGCCACCGCTGCCGCCCACCTTCTGATTGATATGCAGCGCGACGGCCGGCACGGTCGCACCGCCGTTGCCTGGAATGCTCACGCTGATCACGCCATTGGTGCCGACGGTGACGCTGTCGCTGGTGCAGGCGGTACCGGCGGCGTTCAACACGCCATGCGCGACGTTGCAGTAGGTACCGGCCGGTAGCTGCGTTTGCAGCGACGCGTTCCACGCCGCGCCATCGTTATTGATGGCGACATAGCCTTTGGCACCGCGGCCGAAGGCGATCTGGTTGCCGGTGCCGCTGGTGAAGTTGTCCACGCCCTGGCCGGCCGTCACCGCGCGGAAGGCGACCATGTTGGAGATGTCGCTCCAGCGGTGGATGAAATCCCACTGCTGGTTGATCAGCGGCGCGCCGTTGGCGTCGAACGGGCTGGCGCTCGGCGGACCCTGGTCGTAGCTGGTGAAGCGGAAGCCCGAATGCACCTGCGCCGCACCGTACGGCCACGCCAGCATCAGGATATTGGCCAGGTCGTAGCGCTTGGTGCCCTGCGTATCGTTGGCCGAGCCCGAGACATAGCTGCTGGCGACAAGCGAGCTACCGTTGCGCTCCGTATCCCAGTTGTTGACGAAAACGGTCGCCTTCTCGCTCGGCACAAAGCCCCAGGTGCCGCCCCAGTTACCCGGCGTGCCCATGATGGAGCGGATCTGCGACAGGCTGGCGCCGTTCTCGTTGCGGAACATGGCCTTGAGCGCGAACGTGTACTGGAACTCGTTGAGCGTACCGCTCGGGAAGTAGCCCGACCGGACCACGTTGCTGTCCGGGATAACCTCCTGCGTCACCCACAGCGGCTCGCCGGAGGTGGTGGTGCGCGTCACGCCGCTCATGATGGCCTGGATATCGGACGGCTGCATATGCTTGGCAGCGTCGAAACGCAAGCCGTCGACGCCCATCGCGACCAGTTTATTCAGATAGGTTTTCACCTGGCCCTGCACGTACGCGCCTTCGGTCTTCAAGTCCGGCAGGCCGCTCAGACGGCAGAACATCACGTTGTTGCGGTTACCTGGCGAGCCGTAGTCGCCACCGCCGATATCACACGCGGGATGGAAGTCGCTGCCGCTGAAGAACGGATACGTCAGCGAAGCCGAATTCCATGTCGAACCGTCGGTCGCGGTGCCGGCGCCCGCCGCAACGTGGTTCACGACCACGTCGACGTAGATGCGGACCTTGGCGGCGTGACAGGTGTTGACCATCGCCTGGAACTCGGCCTCGGTGCCCATATTACTCTTCAGAGAATTGAAGTTGACCGGCTGGTAGACGTCCCACCAGGTACCCAGGCTGGCGGCCGCCGTCGGCGGCGACACCTGTACCGCGCCGTAACCTTGCGGCCCGAGCCAGTTGGTGCACTCCTTGGCGATATCGTTCCACTTCCAGCGGAACATCTGCACCGAGGTGTCGGGCGCGTTCAGCGCGGCATGCGCCGGCACCGCCATCAAGCCGCTGAGCAAACCGGCCGCGCAGAGGGATTTCATCAAACTACGTTGTGTGCTGTTGATCATCATGTGTCCTTATCGTTATGTTTAGGGAAATACTGTCTCCCACACAAAATGTAGCAGAACTACAGAAAACAGCAACTGGAATTTGACAAAATTTCTTGCAGAACCCGTATGGCCGTTTATCGCGACTACATGTATACATGTAGTCGTGATATGCATAGGAATATCAGCAGTACGAAAAAAGTCATTAGACGGGAAGCGAACTCTGGCACAGCATGGACCGCGCTGCACACAACTACATCTATAAAAACCGGAGACAACATGACTAAATTTAAGCACCTGAAAAAAGTGGCGATGGCGGGATGCCTCGCGCTGGCCTCCTCCTTGAACGCCGGCGCAGCCACGTGGACGCTGACCGGCGCGCTTGTCACCCATGATCCAAGCATCTACAAGGAAGGCAATACCTGGTGGATCACCGAGACCAGCGACACCGGCATTGGCGTCAAATTCTCTCCGGACGGCCGCGCGTGGACGCAGGGCGGCAGCATCTTCGCCGGCGGCCTGCCGTGGTGGGGCCAGTACAACAACAACACCAAGACCGCGTGGGCGCCCGACATCCAAGTCTGGAACGGCAAGGCGATCATGTACTACGCCGTGTCAAGCTTCGGCAACCAGAAGTCGGCGATCGGCTTGGCCACCGCCAGCAGCATCATCAAGGGCGACTGGGTCGACAAGGGTCCGATCCTGACCTCGGCGCCGGGTGACAACTTCAACGCCATCGACCCCAACTTCGTCGTCGACAAAGCCGGCCAGCCTTGGTTAAGCTATGGCTCTTTCCAGCAAGGGATCTTCCTGACACGGGTGGACGCCAACACGCTGAAACCGACCGGCACCAGGTACCGGCTGGCCGACGACGACATCGGCATCGAAAACCCGTTCATTATCGCCAACGGTTCCTACTACTACCTGTTCGTGTCGAAGGGTTCCTGCTGCGCGGGCGCCAACAGCACCTACCACATCTCCTACGGCCGCTCGACCAGCATCACCGGGCCTTATGTCGACAAGAATGGCGTCAACATGGTCAATGGCGGCGGCACCGTGCTCGATTCGGGCGGTGCGCGCTTCATCGCGCCGGGAGGAGAATCGATCAGCAACGGCGCCATGGTGCGCCACCGCCTCGATAGCCAAAACGGCTACAACGGCGTGTTGTTCATCAGCGACCTGACCTTCTCGAACGGCTGGCCGACTTTCTGATGGCAGAACGGGCCGGCGAAAATCGCTGGCCGGTGATCGCGGCGGCTGCGGCCGGCGCCATCATCGGAGCGATGGCGTTCATCTGGGCGCGGTGGCCCGACGACGCTGCGGCTTCCCGGGCACAGGTGGGGGCGGCGTCGGCATCGACGGCGCAACAAACCGCGCCCGCCGCGACAAGGCCTGCGGCGGCGCCCCGCGCGCCGTTGATTGGCGGTCTTGGCGTCAGCGCCGTGGGACCAGAGACGCAGATCGCGCTCACTGACAATCAAGAGTTGATCGCCGACAGCGCGCTGCGCAAGGTGATGGATTCGTTTTTGCTTGGCAGCGCCGGCGACAAGGGGCTGCCGGCGCTGCTTAATGAACTGATTCGGCGCCTGCCAGCTGCCGCCGCACGCGATGCGGGACAACTGGCGACCAGCTACAACGCCTATATCGCCGCGCACGACCAGCTGCTGGCCGCACAAGGTTTCGGCGCGACGCCCGACCTGAACCGACTGATCGGATGGCAGCAGCAACGCGCGCAGCTGCGCGACCGTATGCTCGGCCAGAAGGTCTCTCTTGAATGGTTCGGGACCGAAGATACTTATCTGTCGCAGGCGCTGGAAGAACTGCGACAGCAGCGCGACGGCACCGCGCCGCCCATGTCTAGCGCGGACGCCGACGAGGCGCTCCATGCGCAACATATGCGGCAGGTGCTACGGGACGCCATCGTCAGACTGCGGCCCTGATCGAGCATGCAGGGCGCGCGGGTGAATCGCGCGGATCAGGTCGGCGTATCGACGTCGTCCCAGTCGCGGTCCTCGAAGCGCACCAGCCAGTTCAGCGCATAGTGGCGCTCTTGTAGCACGCCGTCGTTCAGGTTCGCCGGCGCCGCGTACTTCTTCAAGATCGCCTGGCGCGTGGCCCAGTGCATGCGATAGTGCAGATCCAGCGCGTCCAGTATTTCGGATGCCGAGCGCATGACGGGCTGCTTGCGCAAGCCTTCCGTCCCGCGTTCGATGGCCGTGCGCGAGATGGCCGACACGTCGCAGATCGCGTCCGGGAACGGCAGCGCATCTTGTAAACCCAACACCCACTGCAGCACCAAAATCGCCTCGTATCGCCACAGGAACTGCGTGCTCTCCTCTTGCGTGGGCTTGTCCTGCGCCAGAAACGCGCGCTCGGCATCCGACAGCGCCGCGAACGCCGGCGGAAAGCGCTGCTGCAAATCGGCCGCGGCGATCGGCGTCTCGCCGGTCAGGGACTCGGCGCGGATCGCCACTACAAACAAGGCCAGCATCCTTCTTAACACATCCTCGGGCGAGCGCAGACGCAGCTCCGGCTCGGAAATCAACGGCGGCAAGCTGTCCGGCACCGCGACCTTGCGAGTGGCAAGCAGTTCATCGGAGCGCTCCTTACGCTGCCAGGCTTGCCGGGGATACGGGATCACCGCCTGCGCATCGCCATCGTCGCCGGATGCGAGCAAGAGCGCGCGTCCTTGTGGATCGCGCACGCTGCCATCTTCCATGAACACGATGGCGTTGGCCGCCTGCGCCCAAGCATGGAAGTCGTCCATCGCGCCTGGCTCCACCGCCAGGCTGACATGATGCTGCACGCGCTGGAGGTGGCGGATCACGTGATAACGCACGCGCGTCATCGCACCCTGGCCGGCATCGGCCAGGTAATTCATGAATCCATGGAGATGCGGCGCCAACTCGGCGTCGGACAAATCCCGCCGTCCGTTCAGCACGTGCGGGAAGTCGAGCTTGGACAAGTCTGCGACCGTGCAGTAGGCGTTAATCAGGATATGGTTACTGATGTCTTTCGTCGAAAACAGCTGCTTCAGTCGATTTAGCATAAATTATTTATCAAATTAACGCATGTCCAGCGCACGGCGACGGCGCGGCGGTGGAAACGCTTGGTCCAGCGCGGCCAAATCCTCCGCTGAGAGTCGAATGTCGGCGGCCGCGCGATTAGCGCGCAAGTGTACAGGATCGACGGCTTTCGGGATGGCGATCACGCCCTCTTGGTGCAGCACCCAGGACAGCGCGATCTGCGCCGGCGTGGCGCCATGCGCCGCAGCGATGGCCTGCAGACGGGGATTGCCGAGCAGCGCGGCCTGTTCGCGGCCGGTCGATTCCAGCGGCGAGTAAGCCATCACCGGCATGCCCTGCTGGCGGCACCACGGCAGCAGATCGAATTCGATCCCGCGCTTCATCAGGTTGTACAGCACCTGGTCGGTGGCGACGGCGCCGCAATCGACGGCGTCCTGTATTCCATCGATATCGAAGTTACTGACGCCATACTCCTTAATTTTTCCGGCCTTCTTCAGCGCCTCGAAAGCGTCGAAGGTTTCGTCGAGCGCGAAACATCCGGGCCAGTGCAGCAAATAGAGATCGATGCAATCGACGTTCAGCCGTTTGAGGCCGCGTTCACATGCCGCTTGCGTGCCCTCCAGGTTAGCGTTGTGCGGATAGACTTTGGTGACCAGGTAGACTTCGGAACGCCGACCGGCGATCGCCTCGCCGACGACCAGCTCGGCGCCGCCCTCGCCGTACATTTCAGCGGTATCGATCAGCGTCATGCCAAGATCGAGGCCCATTTGCAGCGCTCGGATTTCATCCTGTTTGCGGGCGGCGTCTTCGCCCATATTCCAGGTGCCTTGGCCGAGCGCTGGTACCGCGCGGCCGGATGGAAAAGTTACTGTGTTCATTGCGGAATTCCTTTAAAAACCCCTGAGGGTCAGTGCCGACATTCGGACAAAACTGAACCAATTTGAGCCAGCACAGCTAAGCTTTACGAACAGCCGGTAGTATCGATGAATGACCCGACCTCTCCGACTCGAATTTCCAGGCGCCCTCTATCATGTAACTTCACGTGGTGATCGCCAGGAGGCAATCTTCGCCGATGATGTTGATCGCATGGAATGGCTGTGCGTGCTCGCCTTAATATGCACTCGCTACAATTTTATCGTGTACGGCTTTTGCCAGATGGCAAACCACTACCATCTCATCATCGAGACGGCGGAAGGAAACCTAGGGCAAGGCATGCGCCAGCTCAACGGATTATATTCTCAGTATTTCAATCGGCGCCACAAAGTTGTAGGACACCTATTTCAGGGCCGCTACAAGGCGATCGTGGTGCAACGGGAATCTTATCTGCTGGAGTTGGCTCGCTACGTGGTGTTAAATCCCCTACGCGCAGGAATGGTGGAGTCGCTCGACGAGTGGCCGTGGAGCAGCTACGCCTGCACGATGGGGCAGGCTCCCTGCCCAAGCTGGCTGAATACGACGTCGATTCTTCGCCACTTCGGGGCCGAGCCACACGCCGCGATCGAGGCCTACCATCATTTTGTCATCGCCGGAATCGGCCGCGACAATCCGCTTAAAAAGACGCAGCACCAATTGCTGTTGGGGGACGAAAAATTCCTTGCGAAAGCGCGGGAACTCGCTCCACCAAACGAGTTCCTGGCCGTCGCCAAGACGTACCGGCGAGCCGTCAGCCTGCCGCTGGAGCAGTACCGAACTACCTACCCTCAACGCGACGAGGCGGTAGCCCGCGCCTATCACTCAACCGCTTACACGATGGCGCAGATCGCGAACCACTTCGGTATCTCAGCAAAAACGGTTGGCAGAGCAATAAAACGCTTCGAACAGACGAGTTCGTGTCCGAATGTCGGCACTGACCCCGGGGTGGGTTAATGACCGCCACCCAGGTAGGCGGCGATCACCTTCGGATCGGTCTTCAGGCTGTCGGCCGGGCCATGCACCGAAATGCTGCCATTTTCCAGCACATAACCGTAGTCGGCGACATTGAGCGCGGCGGCGGCGAATTGTTCGACTAGCAGCATCGTCACCCCTTCCGACTTCAGCCGCAGGATGATGCGGAACACCTCCTCCACCAGGATCGGGGCGAGGCCCATCGACGGCTCGTCGAGCAGCACCACTTCCGGATTGAGCATGATGGCGCGCGCCATTGCCAGCATCTGCTGCTCGCCGCCCGAGAGCGTGCCGGCCAGCTGCCCTTGCCGTTCCTTCAGTCGCGGGAACAGTTCCAGCGCCTTTTCCAGATCGTGCTTGATGTCGCCCTTGGGCCGCGCGCGCGTGAAGCGCGGGAAGGCGCCCAGCAGCAGGTTGTCCGTCACCGTCATCGAGGCGAACACGCGCCGCCCCTCCGGCGAATGGGCCAGGCCCGCGCGGGCGATCCGGTGCGAGTCGAAGCCGGTGATGTCCTGGCCGCCCAGGGTGACCTTGCCCTCTTTGGGCTTGATCATGCCGGAGATGGCGCGCATGGTGGTGGTCTTGCCGGCGCCGTTGGAGCCGATCAAGGTCACCAGTTTACCCTTCGGGACGTCCAGCGATATGCCGTGCAGGACTTCGACTTTGCCGTAAGCGGCGTGCAGGTTGGAGATCGATAGCATGGGCTGTCCTCGTTAGTGTGCCACCGGCGCGATGGCGCCGCCGTGTTCTTCGCCGCTGCCGCCCAGGTAGGCCTCGATCACCTTCGGATCGCTTTGTACCGCAGCCGGTTTGCCTTCGGCGATCTTCTGGCCGAAGTCCAGCACCGTCACGGTGTCGGACAGCGCCATCACCACATCCATGTGGTGCTCGATCAGGATGATGGTGATGCCGTGGTCGCGGATCTTGCGGATGATCGCCATCAGCTCCTTGATGTCGGGCGCCGTCAGGCCGGCGGCCGGCTCGTCGAGCAGCAGCAGGCGTGGACTCAGGCCCAGCGCGCGGCCGATCTCCAGCAGCCGCTGTTTGCCATACGGCAGATTGCGCGCCTCCTCGTTGGCCATCGCAGACAGGCCGACAAACTCGAGGATGCTGGCGGCCCGTTCGCGCGCGGCGCGCTCCTCGCGCTTGTAGCGCGGCGTTTGCAGCATCACGTCCAATACGTTCGAGCGGAAGGTATTGTGCAGGCCGACCAGGACGTTCTCGGTGGCCGTCATCTCGCCGAACAGCTGCACGTTCTGGAAGGTGCGCGCCACGCCGCCCAGCGCGATCTGCGACGGCGTGCGGCCCGAGATCACCGCGCCGGCAAACGATACCTGGCCGGCGGTCGGCTTGTAGATCCCCGTCAGCACGTTCATCATCGTGCTCTTGCCCGAGCCGTTAGGCCCGATCAAGCCGTGCACCGATCCCTGCACCACTTTCATGTCGACCTGGTTGAGCGCTTTCAGGCCGCCGAACTGCATCAGGATCTGCTCGACGTCCAGCAGCGTGTCGCCGGCGTTGCCGCCCTTGGCGCGGGCGAACGGCTCGATGCCGCTGGCCTGCACCGCCTTGGCGTGCACCGCGCCGCGTCCGACAAGGCCGAGCAGGAAGCCGACGATACCGTCCTGCAGATAGTAGACGACGAACAGCGTCATCAAACCGAAGATGGTCAGGCGCCAGTCGACAATGTTTTCCAGCTTGAAGGAGAAGGCGGCCATGCCGATGGTGGCGACCAGCGGCACCAGCACACCACGCAGCGTGGCGCGCTTCCGCGCGAGCATTACAGCGGAGCCGATCACGCCCAACACGGCGGCGGCCACGGCGATCTTGCGGAACAACTCGATGTCGGCCAAAAGGCTGGGCAGCATCACCACGATCATCGCGCCGATCAACGCGCCGGAACGGGTTTTGCGCCCGCCCATGATCACCGCCAGCAGGAACAGGATGGTCAGTTCGAAGTTGTAGGTGTTGGGCGAAATGTATTCCTCCGAATACGCATACAGGCTGCCGGCCAGGCCCGCGAAACCGGCGCTGATGATGAAGGCATACACCTTGTAGCGATAGACGGATACACCCATGCAGTCCGACGCGATCGGGCTGTCGCGCAGCGCCTCGAAGGCGCGGCCGAGATTCGACTTCAGTATCCGGTGCACGACGATCAGCGACACCACCATCAGCGCGGCGCACATGTAGTAGTACTCGACCTCGTCGAGCTTGTGGCCGAATATCTCCGGTTTGGACAGTTTCAGCCCCATCGGCCCTTCGGTCAGGAAGGTCATCTCGTTGATCAGGATCTGGATGATTGTGCCGAAGGCCAGCGTGACCATCGCCAGATACGGCCCGGTCACGCGCAGCGCCGGCAGCGCCAGGATGGCGCCGAACACCGCCGCCCCCAGCACGCTAGCCGGGATCGCGAGCCAGAACGGCGCGCCCAGTTTGAACACCAGCACGCCGGTGACATAGGAGCCGATGCCGAACAAACCGGCGTGGCCGAGCGATACCTGGCCGGTGTAGCCGACCACGATATCGAGCCCGAACAGCAGGATCGCGTAAATCAGGATGGTTTCAAACAGATGGATGTAGTACGGATTCGGGATCAGCACCGGATACAGCGCCAGCACCGCCAGACCCACCACGCTTGCCGCGACGATCGTCTTGTTCATGGGTCAGACCTTTTTGATGGCGGCTTTGCCGAACAGGCCGGACGGCTTGATCGCCAACACCAGTAACAGCAGCAGCAATCCCGGC
>DASVTJ010000573.1:0-2318 GCA_036387635.1 Duganella sp. | reverse complement strand
CACTTCGCGCGCCGAGGTGCGTGCCAGTTCCATCGCCGCCGCCTCCGCGCTGGCGCTGCTGCGGATGCCGATCACGGTGGCTGTGACGGCGAGGCTGAGCACCACCAGCGCGGTGGCGGCGGCGCAGATTTTGCCGTTGAGCGAGAGCGCGAAGCCGGCGCCGAAGCGCCGCTTGGTGTTCGATGGGTCGGAGGAGGCGGCGATCGTCATGGAGTGCCTGTCGGGAATTGTAGGAAGGCCGGAGGGTCCGAGTCAGAAGGTGCGGTCAAAAGATTCGGGTCAGCGCCAGCACGAAGGTGCCCTCGGCCGGATTCGAGCTCTCGATCACGCCTGCCGAATTGGGAATTCCCAGTGTGTAGCGATCGTAGGCGTCGGTGGCGCCGTGGGCGCGGGTGTAAGCGCCGGCAATGCTCCATCCCGGCGCCAGCGCCTTGCTGACGCCAACCTTGTAATCGCGCCAGTTCCAGATGCTGTTGTTGGCCACCCGGCCCTGCCCCGCGTGCAGCAGCAGCGCGAAGCCGTCGCCCAGGTCGAAGTTGGCGCCGATATCAAGGTAGCCGGTGCCGCGCGCGTTCTCGATGCCGAAAAACTCTTTGCTGACCGTGTAGTTGTATTTGACGGAGACGAACTTGTAGTTCAAGCCCAGCGCCACCTCGGTGTAGTCGTAAGTGGTGGCGCTGGCGCGGTATTCGGCGCCGGGATAGATGTAGGTGTAGAGCGCGGCGGTGTAGCCGATGTCGCCGGCACTACCGTTGTAGGCGCCGTAGACGTCCCACTCCACGCATCCGTCCTCGATGTAACGGTTGCTGACATTGGACAGCCAGGTGCCGGCGGAAAATCCGGAGGGCCCGGTGTAATCGAAGCCGCCCTGCAACGCGGGCTTGCCCCACGTCTGGCGAAAGCCGCGCGAGATGTATTGCGACGCCAACGTGACATTGGCGCTGAACGGCGACGCGCTGGTCGGCGCCTCCGCCGGCGCGGATTCGGCGGCGACCGCGGCGTTTTGCGCGCAGGCGGGCCCGCAAAGGACAATCAGCGCGAGCGCCGTTGTCGTCAGGCGGACCAGGGCCGCCGCATGCTGCTCCATATGACCTCCGATGGCCTTAGCCGGCGAGAACGAAGTGGCACGCGGGCGGCAACGCAGCCCACGCGAACAAATGCTTCGTCTCTAGGATAAGCAGGACAGATGTCGGAAGTCAACAAAGCCATCAACGGTTTGCGCGATCCGTTGTTATCGCGCTTCCTTGGCGTCAGGGCCAGATTGCCTTCAGCACGGCGGCCAGCTGGTAGCCGCCTTGGGTCAGCTGGGTCCTTGCGGCCGCTGATGTCGGCACCGGATAGTCCGCCGGCACCGACACCGGCCACACGCCATAAACCTCTCCGGTGCTCTTGCTGGTCTGCTTGCTCACGGGGCCGGGCGTGAGGCCGTCATAGGCCCGTTTGGCGACCACCAACGCTTGATCGGCCCATTGATACGGCCAGGTGACCGGGTCGCCGCTGGCGGTGGACACCGACGGCTTGCCCGCGATGACCAGCTGCGCGAACTGCTCCGGCGTGCGCGCGCCGATACGGCGGAACGCGTAGTTGACCACCGTGCCGTCCCAGTAAGAATGCAGCGGACGGGTAAGCTGCGGCGCGCGCGGTGGTGCCGATGGCGAGGATGGCGTGGGCTTGACGTTGTCGGCCAGCGGCGGCGGAATCAGTTTGCCGCTGATTTCGACCATCCTGACTTCGTCGAGCAGCAGGTTGTTACCGCCCGACGTGCCGGACGCCTCGCCCGCGTCGAGCTGCGCCTGCGTGGCCGGCAGCACGAAGCCGCCTGCCTTGCCGACATAGGCCTCGCCCACGTGCAGCGGCTGCGAAATGTCGCCGCTCAGGTGCGTCAAGATCAACAGCGCTTGACGCTGCGTGAAGTTGTGCGGATTGCTGTCCTGATCTCCCTTGCCCTTGCCCTGCAAGGTGGCGATGCACTGCTTGAGCGTCTGCACGATGTCGTGATCGGCGGTGCCGACGCCGTGGTCGTGGTAATGCTCCAGCTGAAACGGCACGTCCGTGTAATGGTACTCGGAGTGCTTCGGATTGGCGCCGACGTAGTCGGTCATCTCCTTGTTCTGCGGCCCGCAATAGGTGCCCTTGACGCAGTCGGCCCAGGTGGAGACGCTCTCCAGGCTTTCGCCGGGCAGCAGCAAGGCCCGCACGCGCTTCCCGGCGTTGCTGCCCTCGATCAGCTGATCGGCGATGGCGCCGACGGCGCGGTGGCCATCGTTGCCCCACGCGTGGGCGTTCGAGACAAAGGCGCAGCCAAGCGCCGCAACGAC
>DASVTJ010000572.1:0-2329 GCA_036387635.1 Duganella sp. | reverse complement strand
CTACACCGCGCTGCCGGACTGGACGCAATCGATCGGCATGGTGTTCTCGCTGGTGCTGCTGGCGCCGTCGTGGGGCGGCATGATCAACGGCATGATGACGTTGTCGGGCGCCTGGCACAAGCTGCGCACCGACCCGATCCTCAAGTTCATGATCGTCTCGCTGTCGTTCTACGGCATCGCCACCTTCGAAGGTCCGATGATGTCGATCAAGACCATCAACTCGCTGTCGCACTACACCGACTGGGGCATCGCCCACGTCCACGGCGGCGCGCTCGGCTGGGTCGGCTTCATCACGATGGGCTCGATCTATTACCTGCTGCCGCGCCTGGCCGGCCAGCAAAAGATGTGGAGCACCAAATTGATCGACCTGCACTTCTGGGTCGCCACCATCGGCATCGTGCTGTACATCGCGGCGATGTGGATCGCCGGCGTCATGCAGGGCCTGATGTGGCGCGCGGTCAACCCGGACGGCACCCTGACGTACACCTTCGTCGAGAGCGTCAAGGCCACCTATCCGTACTACGTGGTTCGCTTCGGCGGCGGGCTGCTGTACCTGGGCGGCATGTGCCTGATGGGCTACAACACCTGGATGACTTTACGTGACCGCGTCACCGCGACCGCGCGCATTCCCGCGCTGGCCGCCGGCCACGCCTGATATCGGAGCACAGCATGAAATTACCGAGTTTTAAACACGAGTGGATCGAGAAAAATCCGTGGCTGCTGATCGCGCTGGTGACCCTGGTGGTCAGCGTCGGCGGCGCCGTCGAGATCGTGCCGCTGTTCTTCCAGAAGTCGACCACCGAACCGATCGCGGGCCTGAAGCCGTATTCGCCGCTGCGCCTGGCCGGGCGCGACATCTACGTGCGCGAGGGCTGCTACAACTGCCACTCGCAGATGGTGCGCCCGTTCCGCGCCGAGACCGAGCGCTACGGCCACTACTCGGTCGCCGGCGAGTTCGTCTACGACCGGCCGTTCCAGTGGGGTTCCAAGCGCACCGGGCCGGACCTGGCGCGGGTGGGCGGACGCTACAGCGACGAATGGCACCGCACGCACTTGGCCAACCCGCGCGACGTGGTGCCGGAATCGAACATGCCGAACTACCCGTGGCTGGCGAAAACCAGCCTGGTGCCGGCCGAGATCATGCCGAAGATGCGCGCATTGAAACGCTTGGGCGATCCGTACACCGACGCCGAGATCGCCGCCGCGCCGGACGAGCTCAAGGACAAGACCGAAGAAGACGCCCTGATCGCCTATCTGCAAGGCCTGGGCACATTAATCAAGACGAGGAACTAGCATGGCTATCGAGAACCTGTTTGACCGCGCCAGCAGCGTGATGACGGTGATTTCCTTCATCACGTTCGTCGGCATCCTGTGGTGGGCGTTCATCACCAACAAGGAATCCGACTTCGCCAAGGCGGCGCAATTGCCGTTCGACGACGAACACCTCGACCGCGTGGATGGGGAGCACGGCCATGGCTGATTTCACCAACGGCTTCTGGGACATCTACATCGTCGTGCTGACCTTGCTCGGCATCGTC
Organism: Duganella sp.; assembly: GCA_036387635.1. Taxonomy (GTDB): domain Bacteria; phylum Pseudomonadota; class Gammaproteobacteria; order Burkholderiales; family Burkholderiaceae_D; genus Rugamonas. The sequence goes on along the minus strand of DASVTJ010000572.1, from coordinate 791 downwards.
GGCTGCGGCCTGCTGCTGTATTCGCAGGCCAAGGTCAAGCTGGCCAAGGGCAAGGACGGCACGGTCGGCACCACCGGCCACGTCTGGGACGAGGACTTGACCGAGCTGAACATGCCGATGCCACGCTGGTGGATGTGGCTGTTCTACATCACCATCGTGTTCGCGCTGGTGTATCTGGTCCTGTATCCCGGCCTGGGCAGCTACGCCGGCAAACTGGGCTGGAAATCGTCGGGCCAGTATCAAACCGAGCTCAAGCAAGCAGAAGCGGACTACGGCCCGCTGTTCGCGCAGTATCAAAAACAGGATTTGAAGAAGGTCGCCGCCGATCCGAAGGCGCACGAGATCGGCCAGCGCCTGTTCCTGACGTACTGCGCGCAATGCCACGGCTCGGACGCGCGCGGCAACAAGGGCTTTCCCAATCTGACCGACAACGACTGGCTGTTCGGCGGCACGCCCGAGACCATCAAGGAAACCATCCTGCGCGGCAGGATCGGCGTGATGCCGGCCATGGGCGCGGCACTCGGCTCGGACAAGGAAGTGGAAAACGTCGCCCATTACGTGCTGAGCCTGTCCGGCTCGACCGCCGATCCGATCAAGTCCGTGCTGGGCAAGGGCAAGTTCGGCGCCTGCATGGCCTGCCACAGCGCCGGCGGCACCGGCAACCAGCTGATGGGCGCGCCCAACCTTTCGGACAAGGTGTGGCTGTTCGGCGGCAGCGTCGAGACCGTCATGGAAACGATCCGCAAAGGCCGCAACGCCACCATGCCGCCGTTCGACGACTTCCTCGGCGA
>DASVTJ010000571.1:0-13352 GCA_036387635.1 Duganella sp. | reverse complement strand
CATGGATGCGTATTATCTGAGCCGCATTCCATACACGGGTGAGCTGAAGAAGATGACGCCGGGCGCGCGGCTGCTGCCGGGGATGACGCTGTCGGCGGAGATCGTGGTCGGCCACCGCACGGTGATGTCGTATCTGCTGTATCCGCTGACGCGGGCGCTGGACGAATCGATCCGCGAACCTTGATGCCGGTAGGCGGCGCGTGGACGCGATCCTGCATGTGCGTAAAATAGCGCTGGAAGCCTGAAAGCTAACAATAACTAATAAAGTATAACCTTGTATAGTACGATCAGCATATACTTCACTAGCTATCACTATATATGGAGTCTGCATGGATCCGGTCAAAAACCCATTCGCCCCGGGCGCAGGCAGTCGCCCACCTGAACTTGCAGGCAGACAAACCATCCTGAACGACGCGCGCGTCGCGATTGATCGGGCCTTGGTTGGCAAACCAAGCCGCTCTCAGATGTTCCTCGGCCTACGGGGAGTCGGTAAAACCGTGCTTCTTAATGCTGTTGAGCTGATGGCTGAAGAACGCGGTCACCTCACCTCCAGCATCGAGGCCCCAGAAAACAAATCCTTGGGAGAGCTGCTTTTACCGCGTGTGCATCAGGTTCTGCGCAAACTATCCCTATCCGACAATGCGAAAGGCAAAGCACACGACGCCTTGCGCGCGCTACGTTCCTTTTCCTCCGTGTTCAAGTTGGAATACGGCGACATGTCTATTGCTGTCGAACCTGAAGTGGGGGTGGCAGACAGCGGGGATCTTGCTAACGATCTTCCAGAACTGTTCGTCCGTATCGGCGAGGCCGCTAAGGCCGGCGGCAAAGCGTGGACGCTCCTGATCGATGAAGTCCAGTATCTCAGCCAAACAGACTTGGCTGCGCTTATCGTTTCGATGCACAAGATAAACCAAAGAGGGCTGCCGGTTTTGTTCTTCGGTGCCGGGCTTCCGCAAGTAGCCGCACTGTCGGGGGAAGCCAAATCCTATGCGGAACGACTATTCCATTTCCCCCAAGTAGGTGCCCTGCCCGAGGCAGACGCCAAGGCGGCAATCCGTCAACCTGTCAACGAGGAAGGAGCAGTTGTCGATGAGGCAGCCTTGGATGAAATCTTTTTCAAGACCAGGGGCTATCCTTACTTTCTGCAAGAGTGGGGCCATCAGTCTTGGAATTTGGCCACTGGCGATACGATAACACTTGACGACGCCAGGCGGGCGGAAGCGACAACACTGAAGCGTTTGGACGCAGGTTTTTTCAAGGTCCGTTTCGATCGCCTAACACCGAAGGAACGCGAGTATGTCATTGCAATGGCTCGATTGGGGAGCGGGCCGTACCGATCTTCCGATGTCGCGGATGCGCTTGGCGAATCCTCCCAGAGCCTCGGGCCGCGCCGAGCCCAGATTATCAGCAAGGGAATGATATATAGCCCGTCGCATGGGGACATAGCTTTCACCGTGCCTATGTTTAACGACTACCTAACGAGGAATCTGTCCAATCTTGGCTGAGAAAATTCTCCAAGTGTAATTCGCGATGGATGAATCATCCTCTCACGCCTGTCATCACGCTTGATGGAACAGCGCCAGGCCGGTGGCCAGATCGACCTTTGGCCGCCAACCTGGCACGCTGCGATAGCTGTGCCACGGCACCATCACTTCACGGTCGCGGTATGGGCGGCCACCCCAGTCGATCGCCAGCGGCTTGCCGCTGACCTGCGCATACAGCGCGGCGATTTCGCGCAGCGGCAGCGGCGCGCCGCACGACACGCCATATTCCTCCATTGCCGCCTGCTGGCGGCCATCGGCCAGCTGCTCGTACGCCAGCATGAATGCATCGATGACGTCATCGATATACACCAGGTCCACCAGCTGTTCGCCCGGCGACATGCCGAGCGACGTGCCTTCGAGCGCGATCCGCTTGAGCAGATTCAGCACCTTCGGCCGCGTGTCGCCGGCGCCGTAGGTATCGAACAGTTTGAGCGTGACCACCCGTAATCCGTGACACTCCACGTAGTAATGCAGCAGCGCCGCGAAAGCCTGCTTGGTGGCGGCGTACAAACACACCGGATTGTAGTCGGCGTCTTCGTAATGCTCCCACGACGTGCCGGTGTTGACCAGCCGCCGCACGCCGCACGCCGCCATCGCCTCGGCCACCTGGGTCGAGAACAGCAGATTGGAGTGGATCAGCCGCTCGACATCCTCCGGCTTGTGCGTCGCCAAAAACAGCGACGCCAGATGGAACACCGCTTCCGGCGCGGCCGCGCGCATGATCTCGATCAGTTGCACTGTGCCGCCGTCATGGCGGTGGATGTGCAGCCGCTCGCCTTCCAGGGGTAAGCCGTCCGCCGCCGAGCCTTCGCGCAGCAGCAGATGAACGTCCCAGCCATCTTCCAGCAGGCGACGCGTCAGCGCGGAACCGACGAAACCACTGGCGCCGGTCAGCAGCACACGACGCGCGCTCACGACCGCGCTCCGGCCGCTGGTTCTTCAAACACGAACGGTGACTCGAAACCGGCGAGCGCGCCGAACTGGCGGTCGCGTGCCGACATGATCGGCTCTTGCACCGGCCAGGCGATGCCGGCGGAATTCCACAGCAAGCCGGCGTCGTTGTTCGGGGCGTAGGTGGTGGTGACCTTGTAGACCATCAGCGATTGTTCGCTCAGCGAGCAGAAACCGTGCGCCAGCCCGGCCGGCAGGTACAGCATATGGCCGTTGGCCGCGCTCAGCTCCAGCATGATGTGCTGGCCGTAGGTAGGCGACCCGCGCCGCAGGTCGAGCGCCGCGTCCATCACCGCGCCCTGCGCGCAGTACACCAGCTTTGCGTGCGCGTGCGGCGGCGTCTGGAAGTGCAGGCCGCGTATCACGTCGCGATGCGAGACCGAGTAGTACTCCTCGGCGTAGTCGGTGGCCAGGCCATGCTGGCGGAAGATATCTTCGTGGAAGACCTTGACGAAGCTGCCACGCTCGTCGCCCCGGATGTCGGGAATGATCTGGAAGCAGCCGGGGATGACGGTGGGGACGATGTTCATGGCGAAGGCGAAGGTGGCAGGTCGGGAACGGGAAGGCGCGGGTCCAGCTGCACCAGCGCGCGCGAGATCACCTTGTCGGCGCCCCATTCGGCGATACGTCTGGACAGCAGGAACGATTGCAGGCGCTCGGCGCAGAAGGCCATGCTGCGCTCGCGGTAGCCGCCGTGCGCGATGTAGTGGTGGCGGTAGAAGCGCGACATCACCAGTTCCAGGTCGCGCATGATGTCGACGAACCAGGCGACCGGAATGTACGATACCGTCGGCGCCGGGATGAAGGTGGGGCCGCTGATGAAGCGCGCCGCCTCCTGGCCGGTGATGACGCCGCAATCGACGGCGTCGCCGAAGAACATCATCATGTCGCGCGCGCTGCCGTCGTTGGCCTGGTACTGCTCCAGCAAACTGCCGGCGAAGGTGACCGAGATCGGCACGATCGGCGTTTCGCCGTCGGCGTAAAAGTGCTCGGGTTTGACCTGGGCCAGCAGGTCCGGGTGCGCGTGGTGGTTGAAGCCGCGCAGTTCACCGATCGGATGGGTCAGCGCGAAGCGGCGGTAGTGGCAAAAGCCGACGAAGCCGCCGGTCTTGTTTGCCAACAGCATGCGGCGGATTTCGAACAAGGCCAGGTACTCGCCCATGTAGCGGTTGCGCAGCGCCTGTTCGGGCGTCAGCATCTTGCTCATCGCCAGACCCGATTCCGGCACGTAGTCGCCGGAACCGAGCATGGTCATGAAGTCGGGCATGTGCCACGCGAACGGCGCGTGGGCGATGCAGTAGAAAAGGGGCTTGTCGGTCATCGCGCGGGCATGGCCTTGAACAGATAGTGGGAAGGCTGCGCCGCGTCCAGCAGCGGCTCGATCGGGGCGCCGGTTTGCGCCGCTTGCAGCCGCAGCGCGGCGTCGACATCGGCCGGCAGCGGGCCGGGATTGAGCAGCAGGCCGTTGACGACGCGGAAGCCGGCGTCCTCGAACAAACGCAGCGCCGTCGCCGCCGTCATCGCGTGGCGCGACGAAGTCTCGGGTTTGAGCCAGTAGTCGGCGTTGGCGATGCGGGCGACGACGCAGGCGTCGCACTGGATCGTGCCGCGCACCCGCGCCAGCACACGGGCGGGATCGGTAAAGTTTTCCAGCGTGGCGTCGAAGATCCAGCAGTCGGCCCACTCCAAGTGCTTGTAGAAGGCGTCGCTGGCGGTATCGAGGTCGGCCTGGTGCACGCGGTCGGCGTATTCGCGCGCCTGCTGCGCCAGCGTCAGGTCGGCGTCGACCGCCAAGAACGACGACGCCGGATACGTGGCGCGGTAGTGGCGCGCCAGCGCGCCGTCGGTGGCGCCGGCCTGCACCAGCAGGCGGGCGTTCGGCGGCAGCAGCGCGATGAACGGCGCCACGTAGGCGTCGGAGTGGGGCTGCAACGCTTGCGTGGTCGCTGTCATGGCAAGCTTAGAAGTTCACGCCGAAGAACGCTTCCAGTTTTTCGATCGCGAAGTCCAGCATCTCGCGCGTCAGGCCCGGATAGACGCCGATCCAGAAGGTGTCGTTCATTACGCGGTCGGTGTTGGTCAACTCGCCGGAGACGCGGTAGTTGCGGCCGACCATATACGGCTGGCGCGTCAGGTTACCGGCGAACAGCAGGCGGGTGCCGATCTTGTGCTGGTCCAGATAGGTCAGCAGGTCGACGCGCGAGATGTTCGCCTCCGGCTTGAGCGTCATCGGGAAGCCGAACCACGACGGGTCGGAGTTCTCGGTCGCCACCGGCAGGATCACGAACTCGGCGCACGATTGCAGGCGCTCGGTCAGGTACGCGAAGTTGTCCTTGCGGGCCTGGATGAAGCCTTCCGCGCGGTCGATCTGCGCCAGGCCGCAGGCGGCCTGCATGTCGGTGATCTTGAGGTTGTAGCCCAGGTGGCTGTAGGTGTACTTGTGGTCGTAGCCGGCCGGCAGGGTGCCGAAGCACTGGCAAAAGCGCTTGCCGCAGGTGTTGTCCTTGCCCGGCGGGCAATAGCAATCGCGGCCCCAGTCGCGGAACGACTCGGCGATCATTTTCAGTTGCGGGTCGTTGGTGAAGACCGCGCCGCCTTCGCCCATCGTGATATGGTGCGCCGGGTAGAACGACATGGTGCCGATGTCGCCGAAGGTGCCGACCATCTTGCCGTCGTAGGTCGAGCCGAGGGCGTCGCAGCAGTCTTCGATCAGCCACAGATTGTACTTTTTGCACAGCGCGCAAATGACATCGAGGTTGTACGGATTGCCTAGCGTGTGGGCCAGCATGATGGCCTTGGTCTTGGGCGAAATCGCCGCTTCCAGCTTGGTGACGTCGATGTTGTAGGTGCCCAGCTCCACGTCGACGAACACCGGCACCGCGCCGAACTGGATGATCGGGTTGACGGTGGTGGGGAAGCCGGCGGCCACGCCGATCACTTCATCGCCGGGCTGGATCGCGCGCGGCCCCAGTTTCGGCGAGGTCAGCGTGTTGAACGCGACCAGGTTGGCCGACGAGCCGGAGTTGACGGTGATGAGGAAGTTCACGCCGATCATCTTGGCCAGCCTGGCCTCGAACTGGTCGTTGAAGCGGCCGGTGGTCAGCCAGGCGTCGAGCGAGGCTTCGACCATCAATTCCATCTCGGGCGCGCCGACCACCTTGCCGGCCGGCGGGATCACCGTCACGCCGGGTTCGAAGGGCTTCGGCACGCTGGCCAGCGCGCCGTATTGGGCGACCAGCGCGATGATTTGTTCGCGCAGTTGTTCTTTGCTTGGTGTGGCTTGGGCTTCACTCATGATTGCTGCCTTAGATGGATGCGGTGTTTTGATAGGTGGCGATTTGTGACAGTGTCAGCGCGCGCATGTCGGCGCCAGCCGCATGCGCCTGATGCCAGACGACGATCATGTCGATGGTGTGGCCCAGGTGCCAGCGCGGCTGCCATTGCAGGCGGCTGCGGGCCTTGGAACAATCGAGCTTCAGGTAGTGCGCCTCGTGCGGCTGTGGCGCTTCGTCCAGCTCCCAGGCGGCGCCGTCGCCCCAGCTGTCGCACAGGCGCGAGATGATCCATTCGACCGGACGGGCGTCGATATCGTGCGGGCCGAAATTGAAGCCTTCCGCAAAAGCGGCGCCATGTTCGTACAGATGCTCGGCCAGCGTCAGATAGCCGGACAGCGGTTCGAGCACGTGCTGCCACGGGCGGATCGCGTGCGGGCTGCGAATGCGCACCGGCTGGCCGGCGCCGATGGCGCGCACCATGTCGGGGATCAAGCGGTCCTCGGCCCAGTCGCCGCCGCCGATCACGTTGCCGGCGCGGCCCGAGGCCAGCGCCACGCCATGTTCGGCATATTTTTCGGGATTGAAGAACGACGAGCGGTAGCCGGCGGTCACCAGTTCGGCGCAGGCCTTGCTGTTGCTGTACGGGTCGTAGCCGCCGAAGGCTTCGTTCTCGCGGTAGCCCCAGGTCCACTCCTTGTTTTCGTAGCACTTGTCGCTGGTGACGTTGACCACCGCCTTGACGCCGGGCGTGTTGCGCACCGCCTCAAAGAAGTTCACCAGCCCCATGACGTTGGTGGAGTAGGTTTCCACCGGGTTGGCGTACGAGTAGCGCACCAGCGCCTGCGCCGCCATGTGGATGACGATCTCCGGGCGCGCCTCCAGCATCGCGTCGCGCAGCGCGGCGCAATCGCGGACGTCGCCGATGATCGAGGTCATGCCGGCGCCCACTTGCGCGGTGTCGAACAGATTTGGAGCGCTAGGCGCGGCCAGCGCGAAGCCTGTGACGTCGGCGCCCAGTTGCTGCAGCCAGAGACTGAGCCAGCTGCCTTTGAAGCCGGTGTGGCCGGTCAGGAAAACCCGCTTGCCGTGCCAGAACGACGGGTTCATGGCCATTGCTTCCACGGGGCCTTGCCGCTCTCCCACAGGTCTTCCAGGTGGAACTTGTCGCGCAGCGTGTCCATCGGCTGCCAGAAGCCGTGGTGGAAGAAGGCGTCCATCTGATTTTCCAGCGCCAGTTTTTCCATCGGCTCCTTTTCCCAGATGCTGCTGTCGCCGTCGATGTAGTCGATCACCTTGGGCGAGAGCACGAAGTAGCCGCCGTTGATCCAGGCGCCGTCGCCGCGCGGTTTTTCCTTGAAGCTGACGATGCGCTGGCCGTCGATGTCGATGGCGCCGAAGCGGCCCGGGGGCAGCACCGCGCTCATGGTCGCCAGCTTGCCGTGCTTTTTGTGGAAGGCGACCGTGGCGGCGATGTCGATGTCGGCCACGCCGTCGCCATAGGTGAAGCAGAACGCTTCCTCGTCCTTGAGGTGTTCGCGCACGCGTTTCAGGCGCCCGCCGGTCATGCTGTCGGCACCGGTGTCGATCAGCGTCACGCGCCACGGCTCGGCGTAGCGCTCGTGCACTTCCATGCTATTTTTTTGCAGGTCGAACGTGACGTCCGACGTGTGCAGGAAGTAGTTGGCGAAGAATTCCTTGATCACGTAGCCGCGGTAGCCGCAGCAGATGACGAAGTCGTTGATGCCGTGCGCCGAGTAGCTTTTCATGATGTGCCACAGGATCGGCTTGCCGCCGATTTCCACCATCGGCTTCGGCTTGACGGTGGTTTCCTCGCTGAGCCGTGTCCCCAGACCACCTGCCAAAATCACTGCTTTCATGCTGTCTCCGATTGGTGTTGAGGTATTCTAAACGGGCATTTCGTTCCGCCGGGAATGAAGTGCCGCCCGTGTGGGGCTGCTACAACAGTCTCGGCAATAAGAGGCTTCAGCTGACCTGGATGCCGTCCGGCAGGAAGCGCGCGAACTTGTCGAGCGCGGCGCGCATGGCTGTCTCGTCGAGCTCGAAGAAATCCTCGATTTCGTTCTGGCGCACCATGCGCGCGCCGAAGCGCTCGTGGAACTGGATCACGCCGGTGTTCTCGCGCCGTACCTCGAAGTGGGCCGATGTGAAGCCCAGATGCAGCGCGTAGTGGTAGACCATCAGCGCCGACTCGACCGCGAAGCCGGACGGCGCGCCGTCGCTCTTGATCCACGAGCCCCAGCAAAACGAGCTGCCCTGCTGGTCGTACAGGCGCACCGTGCCGACCGGCTCGCCGGACAGGTTTTCGATGACGAAATAGATCTGCGATTCGTCGCCGGCGTAGCGTTCCAGCCAAGCACGCTGGGCGGCGACGTCGGGCGAGGTGGCCGACAGGTAGCGGTTTTTCGATTCGTCGGTGCGCAGCGACAGGATGAAAGCAGCGTCGTCCGGCACGGCGTCGCGGAACACCAGCTTGTGGCCGCGCACCGCCGCCGGCTTCACGTAGCGCGGCGCGCTCATGCCGTCTCCAGTGCCGGCGACGTTGGCGCTGAACTCGCCAACGCGGCGACGGCGGCGCGCACCGCAGCCACCACTTCATGCGCCTGCTCCACGGTCATGGTCGGCCCCATCGGCAGGCTCAATACTTCGCGGTGGATCGCCTCGGCGATCGGCAGGCTGCCCGCTGCGATGTTCAGGTCGGCGTATGCCGGTTGCAGATGCGGCGGCAGCGGGTAGTGCACCAGCGTGCCGACGCCGGCCTCGGCCAGCTTGGCCGACAGCGCGTCGCGTTGCGCGTGGCGCACCACGTACAGGTGCCAGGCCGGTACGGCCCACGGCTCCACGTCCGGCAGGCGCAGCCCGGCGATGCCGGCCAGGCCGTCGTTGTAGACGGCGGCGATGGCGGCGCGCTCGGCGTTCTGCGCGTCCAGCTGCGGCAGCTTGACCGACAGGATCGCCGCCTGCAGCTCGTCGAGCCGCGAGTTGTAGCCGACCACCTCGTTGTGGTATTTCTTTTGCGAACCGTAGTTGCGCAAGGTGCGCAGCTTGACGGCCAGCGCGTCGTCGTCGGTGGTGATGGCGCCGCCGTCGCCGAGCGCGCCGAGGTTCTTGCCCGGATAGAAGCTGAAGGCGGCGGCGTCGCCCAGCGCGCCGACCTTGCGGCCGTGGTACAGCGCGCCGTGGGCCTGGGCGCCGTCCTCGATCACCTTCAGGTTGTGTTCGCGCGCCAGGGCCATCAGCGGGTCCATGTCGGCGGCCTGGCCGTACAGATGGACCGGGATGATGGCGCGCGTGCGCGGCGTGATGGCGGCCGCGACCTTCGCAGGATCGAGGTTGTAGGTGCCTTCGACCGGCTCGACCGCCACCGGCGTGGCGCCGCAATGCGACGCCGCCAGCCAGGTGGCGATGTAGGTGTTGCTCGGCACGATAACCTCGTCGCCGGGGCCGACGCCATAGGCTTTCAGCAGCAGGAAGATGGCGTCGAGGCCATTGGCCACGCCGATCGCGTGGCGGGTGCCGCAGTAGGCGGCGTAGGCTTGCTCGAAGGCGTCGACCTCTTTGCCCAGCACGTACCAGCCGGAATGCAGCACGCGCCGCATGGCTTGCTCGATATCGTCCTGCTGGGTCAGGTTGATGGCTTTAAGATCGAGGAAGGGAATGCTCATGCTGGCTCCTGGTTTGCGCGCTTGTCTGCGCGTTTTTCCACGACGAACTCGTCGTAGTCGCGGATATAGTCGTTGGCGTCGTAGTAGTCGGACGTGAACACCAGCAGCACGGCGTCGCTGGAATATTTGTACTGGATGCCCCAGGTCATCGGCGGCAGGTAGACGCCCAACTCGGGCGAGTCGAGCTGTACTTCGCAGCGCTGCTCCAGGTCGTCGACCACCAGCGCGCAGCTGCCCTTGACGCAGACCAGAAACTGGTGGCACTTGCGATGCGCGTGCTCGCCGCGCGTTTTATCGCTGGGCACGTTCATGACCAGAAAATAGCGCTTCGGCAGGAACGGGATTTCCTTATCGAACTCGCCCACCGACAAGTCGCCGCGCGGGTCGTGCAGATACTTGAAGCGGTGCAGGGTGACATCGCCCACGCCCAGCGGCACCACCGACGGCTGGGCCGGGAACTCGGCGCGCTGATGCCAGGCCATGGCCGGGGCGCGGCTGGCCGTTTGCACGTAATCGATGATGCGGGCCGGCACGCCGCTGACGACCGCGTACGGCGGCACGTTCTGCGCCACCACGGCACCGGCCGCCACCACGGCGCCCTGCCCTAGGCGCACGCCGGCGCAGATCAGCGCGCCGGCGCCGACGCGCGCCTGCGGGCCGATGACGATGTCGGCGCGCTGATTGGGTTCCGGCGCCTCCAGCGTGACGCCGGGGCCGAGTTCGGCGCCGGCCTCGAGCCGCACGCCTGGCCACAGCTGCGTGAAGCCGAGCACGCGGCAATGCTCTCCAATCTCGGCGCCGGCGTAGGCGACCACGAAGTCGCCCAGCATGGCGCTGGCGGCGACGAGGGCGCCGTCATGCAGGCGGGCGGTGTCGGAGTGGACTATGCCGCCGCCGGCGACCGACGGTGCGGACGGCGGCAATGCCAGCGACGATGTGGATGCGGAAGACGATGAGTTCACTGGTCCCACCTCACAGCAGCTTGGCGCGGTACTCGGTGTAGCGGGCGAACGCCTGGCCCATCTGCTCGAACACGCCGCCGAGGCGCTCGTTGACCGACACCAGGGTGTCGTGCATGGCGAGGAATTCGGCGGCGGTGATGGCGCCGGTTTCATGCGCCGACACCGCCAAGTCGATGTAGTCGGAAAAATTATTGCCAAAAAACGGGTTCGAATGGGCGTTCGAATTCGTTTGCAAGCGCTGGTCGTGGCGGAAGTAGCTGAGCTCCTCGTCCAGATAGAACAAGGCGCCCTTTTCGGTGAAGTTGATGTAGCTGGCGATGTCGGCCAAGCCCTTGGTGAAGTCGTGGCTGCCGCGCTTGAACAACTGGTGCCAGCCCAGTTCCCACAGGCGCGCGCGGCGGAACATCACCGTCGTCAATTCGCCGATGTGGTTGGTCAGGTTGAGCACCATGTGGCGGTGCATGTCGAGCCCGCTCATATGGCCGCTGGCCTGGTACGGGCGGCGCGTCTGCACCCGCATGTTGGCGATGTCGATCACCTGCGAGGCGGAGAACACCAGCTCGACGTCGGCCTCGGACTGGAACGCGGCCACCATGCGCTCGACGCAGAACGGGTGCAGCAGGTCGTCGTCGTACAGCGGCTTGATGAACTCGCCCTTGCCCGAGTAAAAGGCCGAAATCACGTTCTGCTCGCGCAACGCCGTCGAGCGCTGGTAGATGACGTCCGGAAAGCGCTTGCAAATGTCGCGGATCGCTTCGGTCGGGCAATTGTCGCTGACCAGGATCTCGGTGTTCGGGTACGACTGGCCGATGGCCGAGCGCAGGCACATTTCAAAATGGCCCGGCTTGTACGACGGAATGACGATGCTGACGAGGGGAAGGCTCATGGGGGTTCCTGAAGGCTTAGGCCGCTACCGCGGTGATGATGTATTGCCACGGCAACGCGTCCTCGACGGCCACCACCGGATCGATGCCGCTGGCCCCGGCCATCAGGCGGATCGCCGGCAGATATTTTTCGCGCGCCGGCTCGTCGATGATGCGCGCGCTGCCGCCGCTGATCTGGAAGCCGGCCTGCTGGAACATCTCCAGCATCACGCCGCGCGTGAAGATGCGCTTGCGCGCCTTCTCGATGCCGCCGTCGCCGTAGCGCAGGTCGCCGGCGTTCAGGCGCGCCTGCACGCTCCAGTGCTGGAAGTTGCGGATCGTAGCGACGATCTTGCCGCCGGGGGCGATGTTGGTGCGGATCTTTTGCAACAGCGACCACGGATCGTCCATGTGCTCGAGCGTTTCGTCGAGCACCCAGCAATCGGCGCCGCGCACGTGGTCCCATAAGGCCGGGCCGGCGTGTTCTATGTCGAGATGGAATACGAAGTCGCAATGCGGGCGCGCTGCCTGGGCCGGCCCGGGCGCGGCTTCGACGCCGGTGTAGTTGCAGATCGGATTGCGCTGGCGGTAGGCCTTGGCGAAGGCGCCGTCGCGGCAGCCCGCTTCGACGATCTTGCGCGCCTCGAGCGGCACGAATTGCAACAGGTCGGTGTTGACCTCGGTGGCGCTCGGCAGGTCGTAGTGGTAGCCGCCGGTGCGGATGACCGTGCCCTGCCACGGGTGCTTGATGTAGTGCGGCGTCTTGTCGCCCTCGAAGTCGTCGCGCACCCACTGGATGTGCTTGAACAGGTGCGTGTTGCCGCTGTGGTTGAGCGCCAGCATGGTGGCGATCATCGGCGCGCCGTGCTTGATCGGCAGCGGCCACTGGCGCACCACGTCGATATTGGTCAGCATGCAGGCCGGGTGCAGGTAGTTGATGACGCCGTCCGGACGGTCGTAGCCCTGCTCGTTGACCGGCTGCGTGCTGCCGACGCCGTACATGCCCGGCAGCAGGTGCTCGTGCAGCGATTCGAGGAAGCCGGCCTTGAGGATTTCGACGTCGGAGTCGAGGAACAGCACCTCGCCCGACAGGCCCAGGTTGTTGATGGCCCACGTCAGGCCGGGGCCGTGGTGGATGTTATAGCCGAACGGGATGAACTCGACGTTGTCGTGGCCGTCGGTGATGGCGCGGATCTTCTCGGCCACGTCCGGGTTGGAGCCGTCGATCACGTAGACACGGTTGGTGTAGAACTGGCGCAAGGTGCGCAGCAGCGCCTCGATCAGATCGGGGGCGTTGTACGACACGGTGACGATCGGGATCTGGTCGATGCGCACCGGCTCGGCCGGCTGCGATGGCTCGGTCGGGCGCACCGTGTGCTGCGGCGCGGCCATGCGCGGCGCCGCCGGCTTCGCCACTTTTTGCAGCACCGTTTCGAGGTTGCGCACGAAGCGCGGCGTGTCGAACAGCGCGCACGTCATGCGGTTCGCTTCGAGCTGGCGCTTCATCGCGGCGATGCGGCCCGGATCGTTGGCCAGCGCCACCGCTTTTTCCTCGTAATCGGCGAAGTTGTAGGTGATCAGCTGCGGCAGGTCGACCGCGCGCAGCAGGCTGCCGGCCATGCGCGACGAGAACGTTTGCCCGCCGCAGGTGAGCAGCGGCAGGCCGGCCCACAGCGCGTCGCTGGCGGTGGTGCCGCCGTTGAACGGGAAGGTGTCGAGGAACAGGTCCGCCACCTGGTAGCGCGCCAGGTATTCGGCCGGCACGGCGCGGGTGTTGAAGATCAGGCGGTTGCGGTCGATGCCGGCTTGCTCGGCGTGGCGGTACAGGTTCTCGCGCACCTCCGGGTAGTCGGCCACCAGCCACAGCACGCTGTTGGGCACGCGGCGCAGGATGTTCATCCAGGTGCCGAACAGCTCCGGCGTGAACTTGAAGTTGTTGTTGAACGAGCAGAACACGAAGGCGTCGTCCGGCAGGTTGACGCTGGCGCGGCTCGGCTTGGCGGCGATGGCGCGCTGGCGGTCGTTGATCTGGAACGTGTCGGGCAGGTACAGCGGCTGCTCGGTGAAGTCCTTG
>DASVTJ010000570.1:0-4869 GCA_036387635.1 Duganella sp. | reverse complement strand
TGTTGGTGCTGGCCTTGTTCGGCACCAAGGCGCTGATGGGCAGCAAAAAACGCGCCGAGGCCGAAACGTTGACCGCCAACGCCGCCGCCGAGCGCGAATCCATGCAGCGCCAGCTAAGCGAAGCGAAGATGCAGATGATGCAGGCGCAAGTCGAGCCGCACTTCCTGTTCAACACGCTCGCTTCGGTCGAGCACCTGATCGAGACCGACCCGCCGCGCGCGTCCGCCATGCAGCGCAGCCTGATCAAGTACCTGCGCGCGGTGCTGCCGCAAATGCGCGACAACGCCTTGATCACCAATCTCGGCCGCGAAGCCGACATGGTGCTGGCCTATCTAAACCTGCTGAAAATGCGCATGGAAGAACGGCTGACCGTCGACTTCGACATTCCCGACGGCCTGCGCACCGCCGCCTTCCCGCCGATGATGCTGCAATCGATGGTGGAAAACGCCATCAAGCACGGCCTGGAGGCCAAGCCTGCAGGCGGCACGTTGAAAGTGCGCGCCGATGTCGCCCACAACAAACTGCGCGTGATCGTCAGCGACGACGGCATGGGCTTTGGCGCCGTGCCCAGCGACGGCACCGGACTGGGCCTGATGACCATTCGTGAACGCCTGAAGCTGCTGCACGGCGACCAGGGCCAGTTGCTCATCGCCGCCAATAGTCCGAGCGGCGTGGTCGCCACGATCGAAGTGCCGTATCGGCTGGCCAAATAGGAGCGCCGCGGCGGCAAAGGCCGCGACACCAATAAGAGCGATTGATTAATGCGCCGATTCGTTGAATAATCGACCAAATAGTTTTCCATTTAATTATTACTAACCAGCCGACACAACCACGATGCCTACAGCGATTCTTGCCGATGACGAACGATTGATGCGCGACCAGTTGCGCATGCGCCTGGGCCAGGTCTGGCCCGAACTGGACATTATTGGCGAAGCCAAGAACGGTGACGAGGCGATCGAGTTGGTCGACCAGCTCAAGCCGGACTTCACCTTCCTCGATATCCGCATGCCGGGCAAAACCGGCATGGAGGCGGCCACCGTCATCGGCAACAAGAGCCACATCGTTTTCGTCACCGCCTACGACGCCTATGCGGTCGAGGCGTTCGAACGCGGCGCGGTCGATTACGTGCTCAAACCGCCCGAACCGGAGCGCCTGCAAATCACCGTCGAGCGCCTGAAGACCCGCCTGAGCAAACCGGCCGCCGACGTCAACGCCAGTGTCACGGCGATGCTGTCGCAGCTGGCCGAAAAAATCACCGCGCCCAAGCCGGCGTACTTGCAGTGGATACAGGCCAGCATCGGCCAGGACTTGCGCATGATTCCGGTCGAGGAAATCCTGTTCTTCCGCTCGGATGAAAAATACACCTGCGTGCAGACCGGGCGCTACGAGGCGCTGATCCGCAAACCGGTGCGCGACCTGGCCGAGGAGCTCGATCCGGCGCTGTTCTGGCAAATCCACCGCGCCACGCTGGTCAACGTCAACGCCATCGAGGGCGTTACGCGGGACATACGCGGCCGCCATCTCGTCATGATCAAAGGTAAATCGGACAAGCTGGAAGTGAGCCGCAGTTTCCTGCATCTGTTCAAGCAGATGTAAGACACCGATCAAGGAAGATAGCGCCTGCGGGCGCACGATTGAGAGAAATCAAGAAGAAAAAATCGGGTTACAATATTGTCTAAGTTGCAGCCGCCTTCTTTCGGCTGAGGAATGCCGCATGAAGATGTCAGGCCAAGCCAGATCCTTATTCAAACTGCCTGCCATCAGTGTTTGTGCGGCGTTGTTCGCGCGCATGTCCTGGCGCATGGGCTGGCTCTGTTCCAGCGCCAACGCCGCCGCCCACAAGCGCAGCCGCGGCATCATTCAGCATGCCAGCGACGCGATCATCATCACCGACGAGCACCAGCACATCCTGCAAGCAAACCCGTCCGCCGCCGCCATGTTCGGCACCACGGTGCAGGCGATGGAAGGCGTGCCGCTGCAGCAATTCATCCCGCGCGACCAGCGCCAGACCGGCGGCGGTTCGTCCACCCACTACTTCGGCTCGACCGGCATCCGGCTGCGCATGAAGGGCCGGCGCGCCAGCGATTACGCGGTGACCGGCATGAAAGCCAGCGGCCAGCACTTCCCGCTGGAGGGCTCGATCTCTTCGCTGTCCGAGAACGGCCACCAGATCTACACGATCATCTTGCGTGACATCACCGAGCGCAAGCAGGTGCAGGAACAGCTGGAGCAATCGTACTCGCAGTTGCGGGAATTGTCGGCCGCGCTGCAAACGATACGGGAAGAGGAACGCAAGCACATCGCCCGCGAACTGCACGACGATCTCGGCCAATTGCTGGCGACGTTGCGGGTCGATCTGGCGTTGTTGCAGCAGCAGTCGAGCGCCAACCCGGCCGCGCGCAAGCTTCAGGCCGGCATGGACGATCTGCTGATGTCGGCGATCACGTCGCTGCGGCGCATCGCCAGCAATCTGCGTCCGCGCGCGCTCGATGAGGGAGGGTTGTATTTTGCGCTGGAGAGCCTACGCCAGGAATTCGTGTCGCGCTACGGCATTTCCTGCCGGCTGCACGCGAACGAAGAGGATCTGATTCTTGACGACGCCTACAGCACCGCCATCTTCCGCATCGCGCAGGAAGCGTTGACCAACATTACCCGCCATGCGGAAGCGCACAACGTCGAGCTGTCGCTACGCCGCTCGGAATCGGCGCTGCAAATCTCGATTCACGACGACGGACGCGGCATCGCCGAACACGACATGGACAAAGCATCGTCCTTCGGCCTGATCGGGATGCGCGAACGGGTCTGGGCACTGCACGGCGACATTTCCATCCTCAGCGACGGCGGCACGCGGATCATCATCCGCCTGCCGCTACGGTCTCAGGAAAGCGCCGCCTGAACCCGCTTAGAACGAGTGACGCACGCCAACGTTGAAGGCTTTGTCACCGGTACCGACTTCGTTGTTGTTGCCAACGGTATAGCCGGCGCCGTTCTTGTTCTTGATCTTGGCGTAGGCCAGATACACGCCGGTACGCTTCGACAGCGAATGCAGGTAACCCACGGCCCACTGGTCGGCGTCCTGGTTGAAGCGGGTCTTGTCGTTCTTGCGGATCGCCGACGCCATGATGGTGCCGCTGCCGACCGGCACTTGCACGCCGATCAGGATATCGTTGCTTTCCAGGCTAGGACGTGGCGCCACGGCGTAACCGTAGGCGTTGGCCGATGGAAGCGCGGCGCTGTTGACACCCTTGTCGTCGCCGTAGGCGAAGTAAGCCTTGACCACGGTGAAGTCATAGTTGACGGCGAACAGCGTGTTGCGGCCCGAATCGCGGTTGACGGCGGCGGTGGTGCCGGTGGCAACGGTGTCGTTGTTGCGGTTGTTGTAGACCAGGCGCGCGTTCAGCGGGCCTTGTGCGTAGTTCAGGCCTAGGCCGAACTGACGGCCGGCTTCGCTGCTGCCGGCCTGCTCGCCCAGCGAGTACAGCGCTTCGGCGCTGAAGCCGGCATACATTGGCGTGGCGTAGACCACTGCGTTGCTGGCGCGGGTATTGGCGCCTGCTGCCGGGAACAAGTTCTTGATCGAACCGGCGTAACCGGCGCCGAACGGGTCGGCCACCTGGCTCATGGCGTTGTACAGCATCGTGTACTGGCGGCCGATAGTCAGGGTGCCGGCTTCTTTGCTTTTCAGACCGACGAAGGCTTGGCGATTGAACAACGCGCTGTTGGTGTTGTCCAGGCTGCCGTCATCGATTCTCACGCCCGCTTCCAGCTGGAAGATGGCCGACAGGCCGCTGCCCAGATCTTCGGTGCCGCGGAAACCCAAACGCGACTGGCTGCCGACACCGCTGGTGACTTTGGTTACGTTGCCGGCGGCGCCGCCACGCTCGCTGACCAGACCGGCATCGACGATACCGTAGATCGTTACGTTCGATTGAGCTTGGGCTTGGGCTGCGAAACCACCGATGATCATTGCTGCCAGAGTAAGTTTTTTCACTTGATGTTCTCTACTGAAGGTTGAAAGAAAGCTGCACGGTGCGAATCATGCCTATCAATTACTTCAACAATGTGACAACACCAATTTGTTGTAAATTGCCATCAGTGTGAAAAAAAAGCCAACAGCCCTGATTTTACTTTAGCTTGCAGCTCAGCAAGTAGTAATACTCGAGCCGCTCGATGCGGATTTGCTTGGTCGACGCGGCGAAACGCTTGCGCAAGGTGCTGTCGGTCAGGTAGTTATGCATCACCTCGTAGCGCTGGCCGTCGTCGGCCGTCAGGATCTGGAACGTGTTGCCCTCCAGATCGGTCCGCGCGAACACCATCGTGTGACCGTCGACATAGGACTCGTCGAGCAACACCAGCAGCACATCCTTGCCCAGCTTGGCGCGCAAGGTCTTCAGATATTTTTCCTGGTCCTCGCGCTTGACGTGGGTCCACAGGCCGGCGGCGAACACGGCGGTGTACTTGCCTTCCAGGTCGTCAGGCAAGTTGAACGCATCCATCACGCCGAACGTCACGACGTCCTCGTCCAGGCCGCGCGTCTCGGCCAGCGCGATCATTTCCGGCAGCAGATCGGTGGCGTGCACCGACTCGGCGACCTCGGCGATCAAATCGGTCCAGTAGGCGGTGCCGCAGGCCAGTTCCAGCACCTTGTGGCCCTGGAACAGCTCGGCGACCATCTCTTGCAGGTCGTCCAGATCGTCGAAGCGCGCTTCCTGCGCGTAGACCTGGTCGTAGTTGTCGGCGTTGACGGCATAAAATTGTGCCAACTGATTGGTAATCATGGTATTGCTTTCTAGTTACAGTTCGTAGTGCTCTTTTTCACCGCTCATGGCTTGCTCGATCAACTTGCGGTTGAGCGTCGGGGCCAGCAGT
>DASVTJ010000569.1:0-4460 GCA_036387635.1 Duganella sp. | reverse complement strand
TTGCTCGACGTGCAGGTGGCGATGCTGGCCAACATGGGCAGCAATTACCTCAACAGCGGCAAGGCGCCCAAGCGCTGGGGCAACGCCCATCCGAACATCGTGCCGTATCAAACCTTCGCCTGCTCGGACGGCTACATCATCGTCGCCACCGGCAACGACGGCCAGTACCAGAAGTTTGTCGAAGCGGGCGGGCGCGGCGATCTGGCGTTCGACGCGCGCTACGCGACCAATCCGCTGCGCGTGAAAAACCGCGACGAACTGGTGCCGCTGCTGGCCGCGATGGTCTTGACGCACAGCCGCGACTTCTGGATCGAGAAGCTGGAGGCGGTGGGCGTGCCGTGCGGCCCGATCAACGACCTCGACGACGTGTATAAAAATCCGCAAGTGCTGGCGCGTGGACTGGTGATGGAGGTGCCGCACCCAACCGCCGGCAAGGTCAAGCTGGTGCGCAGCCCGATGCGCATGTCGGCCGCGCCCGCCGTTAACGCGGCGACCTTGCCGCCGCCGCTGCTGGGCCAGCACACCGATGAAGTGCTGCGCGACCTGCTCGGCCACAGCCCGGAACACATCGCCACCCTGCGCACCAAAGGAGTCCTTTAAGAATGCCCATCAACGTTACGCTGGAAGAGATCACCGGCCACAATTTCGAGACCTTCATGCAGATGGAGCTGCCCGAACATCAGCGCGAATTCTTGGCGAGTAACGCGTTTTCGATCGCGCAAGCCAAGTTCTACGCCGACTACATTCCGCGCGGGATTTATTGCGATGGCGAGCCCGCCGGCTTCCTTTTGTACGACCGTCAGTCCAACGACAATCCGGGCGAGTACGGTATCTACCGTTTCATGGTGGATTTCCCACAACAAGGACAAGGCATCGGCCGCGCCGCGATGGCGTTGCTGCTCGACGAGATCAAGGCCAAGCCGGACGCCAGACGCATCACGATCTGCTACAAGCCGGACAACACCTCGGCGCGCGCCTTCTACCAAAGCTTCGGCTTCCGGGAAACCGGGCTGGACGACATCGGCGAAATGATCGCCGAGATCAACATCGACCCGGAGAACCCGGAGAACCCCGAGAAGCCGGAAGACCCGCCAAGCGCCGCTTGACGCCCGCGTGTGGCACGACGGCGTGACGCTGACGCCGTCACCGGCTGGCGTCGCGCTTCAACTCCATGATCTGGCTGTGCATGTGGCTCACCGAACCCTTCATCTGCGCCGACAGGTGCGGCAGGTTCGTGCACACGCGCTTGGCCCGCTCGGCCAGCAATTCCATATCCCGGATCAACATGCGTATGCGGTGCTGGTCCTGCGACAACAATATCTCGCGCGCCGTGTCCGACAGCCGGTCGACGCGCTGGATGCTGTCGCGCAGCTCGCTGGGCAGTCCTCGTTCCGCCGAGCTCGCTTGTGCCGCCTGGCCGATCGCTTGCTCAAGTAAATGAAACCGGTGCTGGATGTCGTTCGTTTGCGGCATGGTCCACTCCTCCTCTGGGAATCAGGCACAGGCGTGCCAATGCAGATTCGACCCCCTGCCGGGGCGCCGGTTTCAGAAGCCATGCCGATTCATTGAGCGAGGTCACGCCGCCGTCAAACTCGCCAGCGCTAAACTGGATGAGTCAGCCGTGTACGCACGGCCGGCGGCATCTGTTAGTATTAATCAACAAAGCCCGCCCTTCCAAGAACGGACATGGACAGTCACCTTTATTCCGCCTCCCGCCCCGCGTCAGAACAGCAGCCGCATGCCGGGGACGCCGCGCATTTTTTCGCTGACAGTCCCTATTTCGCCTTCTCGCTCGACGATGCCGGCAACTTGCTGTGGTTTAACGGCCACACCCGCGCCGCGCTGGGGCCGCTGGCGCAGAACACGCCGGCGACCGCGCTGTACGCGACCTGGTCGCAGCCGATGCTCAGGGACGAGGCGCTGCCGACGGCGCGCGCGCGCGGCTATTGGCGCGGCGAGCTGGAGTTGCTTAGCGCAGCCGGCGTGCCGCACATGGTCACGCAAACGGTGGAGTGGCGCCGGCCCACGCCGCACGCGCCCGGCGGCTACCTGTGCCTGTGCCACCCGCTCGACGACTACGATGTGTTCGAATCGCGGCTGCGCTTCAAGCACCTGTTCGAAGCCCATCCGCAACCGATGTGGGTGTATGACCTGCACACGCTGCGCTTCCTGGTGGTCAACGCCGCCGCCATCGACCACTACGGCTACACCGAGGCCGAATTCCTGGGCATGACGATCAAGGACATCCGCCCGCCGGAGCAGCTCGAGCGCCTGGCGCACAATCTGGCCGCCGCCCCCGTCAAGGGCCCCGAACGGGCCGGCAGCTGGACCCATGTCAGGCGCGACGGCAGCCATATCGAAGTCGAGATCTCATCGCATTCGGTCACCATCGGCGGCCATCCTTCGCGCTTCGTCGTGGTTCATGACGTCACCGAGCAATTGCACATGGCCGCCGCGCTGCATGCCTCGCGCGAACTGAAGAACCTCGTCATCAACCACATCCCGCACCAGATTTTCTGGAAAGGTCTGGACGGCGCCTACCTCGGCGGCAACGACGTGTTCGCCCGCGCAGCCGGCCTGGACAACCCTTCTCAGGTCGCCGGCAAGCGCGACGAGCACTTGCCATGGGCCGAACACGCCGAGGCCATCCTCGCCGAGGACCGCGCCATCGTCGCCGCCGGACAGCCGCGGCTGAACCGCCAGGACCACCTGACGCTGGCCGACGGCACGCTGCACTGGTACCTGATCAACAAGCTGCCGTTCCACGACGCGCACGGCAATGTCATCGGCGTGCTGGGCACGATCGAGGACATCAGCGAGCGCAAGCAGAACGAAATGATGCTGCAGCTGCGCGGCCGCGCGCTCGACGCCAGCGTCAACGCCATCGTGATCACCGCGCACGGCGCCGACGGCGACTTGGTCGAGTACGCCAACCCCGCCTTCGCCCGCTTGTTCGGCCACAGCGCCGACGAATCGACCGGGCGCCGGCTGGACCTGCTGCTCGGCCACGACCAGCACAGCGACGACAGCGTGGCGCTGCGCGCGGCGTTGCAGTCGCGCCAGGAGGTGACGCTGCTGCTGAGCGCGCGCCATCGCTCCGGCACGCCGCTGTGGACGCAGCTGCACCTGGCGCCTGTGCACACCGGCGACGACGATATCGGCCACCACGTCTGCGTGTTGACCGACATGACCGAGACCATCAACTACCAGGAACAGCTGGAGCACCAGGCCAGCCACGACGCGCTGACCGGGCTGCCCAACCGCGCGCTGTTCGGCGACCGCATGGCCCAGGCCATCACGTACGCGCAGCGCTACGGCCACAGCGTGTGGGTCGCGTTCATCGACCTCGACAACTTCAAACTGGTCAACGACAGCGAAGGCCACCAGTCCGGCGACGAATTGCTGTGCACCATCGGCGCGCGCTTGAGCGCCTGCCTCGACGACAGCGACACCGTGGCCCGCCTCGGCGGCGACGAGTTCCTGCTGCTGATGCCCGACACCGACGGCCGCGCCATGGCGGTGCTGCTCGAACGCGTGCTCGACGCGGTCAGCGCGCCGGTGGCGCTGGGCAAGCAATTGTTCACCGTCACGTGCAGCATCGGCGTGAGCGTCTATCCCAACGATGGCGTCGAGCCGCAGCAATTGCTCAAGCACGCCGACATTGCCATGTACCGCGCCAAGGAGGCCGGCCGCAACCAGATCCAGTTCTACGAAGAGGCGATGCACACGCGCATCGCCGAGCGCACGATGATCGAGGCGGAGTTGCGCCACGCGCTGCCGCGCAACGAGTTGAGCCTGCAATACCAGCCCAAGCTCGACTTGCGCAGCGGCGCCGTGATCGGCATGGAGGCGCTGCTGCGCTGGCAACATCCAACGCTGGGCATGGTGTCGCCGGCGCGCTTCATCGGCGTGGCCGAAGAGACCGGCATGATCGTGGCGATCGGCCGCTGGGTGCTCCGGGCCGCTTGCGCCCAGAACAAGGCGTGGCAGGCGGCCGGGCTGACGCCGCTGCGGGTGGCGGTCAATCTGTCGGCGCGCCAGTTCCGCGATCCGGCGCTGGCCAGCGAGATCCTGGCGGCGTTGCGCGACAGCGGGCTGGAGGCGCAATACCTGGAACTGGAATTGACCGAGAGCCTGATGATGCACAACGTCGGCGAGGCTGTGGCCGTGGTCGAACAGCTCAAGGCGCTCAACATCGCGCTGTCGATCGACGACTTCGGCACCGGCTATTCGAGCCTGGCGTATTTGAAGCAGTTCCCGGTCGATTACCTGAAGATCGACCAGTCGTTCGTGCGCGAAATGCTGACCGAGCCGAAGGTGGCGGCGATCGTGCGCTCGGTGCTGGCGCTGGGCCACAGCCTGGGCTTCAAGGTCATCGCCGAGGGCGTCGAGACCGAGGCCCAGCTGGCCTATCTGCGGCGCCATGGCTGCGATGAAATCCAGGGCTATTATTTCAGCCG
>DASVTJ010000568.1:0-11706 GCA_036387635.1 Duganella sp. | reverse complement strand
TGGCCGCCGAACGCGGCGGAAAGGAGGAACGCAAGAACGGAGAGACGCGGTATAGTCATGGCGAGGTCGCTAAAAGGCAAAACGACGATAGTCGCCAAAACTCTGGTTGCTGTCAATTAAGTTTCTAGCGCTTTAGCATCTAGTCCAACGTGGCATCCAGTCCATCGCGGTTATCGCACACTTTGGAGCGCAGTCCATGCAAACCATCACCAAGATTCATAAAGTCGCCGCCTTCACCAAGGACGGCCAGGGCGGCAATCCGGCCGGCGTGATGATCCGCGCCGCCATGCCGGACGAGCAAGCCATGCAGCGCATCGCCGCCGAGCTGGGATATTCCGAGACGGTGTTCGCTGCGCCCGCCGGCGACGGCTGGCGCGTGCGCTATTTTTCGCCGGAGGGCGAGGTGCCGTTTTGCGGCCATGCCACGATCGCCTTGGGCGCCGTGCTGGCGCAGCAAAACGGTGATGGTATTTTTCCGCTGACCACCAACCACGCGCGCATCACCGTCGAAGGCAAGGCGGACGGCAAGGCAGACGGCGACAAGGCCAGCGCCGCGCTGCAATCGCCGGCCACCGCCAGCGCGCCGGCGTCGTCTGCGCTGGTGGGCGAGGCGCTGGCGCTGTTCGGCTACAGCCCGGCCGATCTGGATGAGCGCATTCCGCCGGCCATCGCCAACGGCGGCGCGGAGCATCTGGTGCTGGCGCTGGCCAGCCGTGAGCGCTTGCGCGCGATGCGCTACGAGCTCGACGCCGGCCGCCGCCTGATGCGCGATCACGGCCTGGCCACGATCTCGCTGGTGCACGCCGAAACGCCGCAGCGCTTCCACGCGCGCAATCCGTTCGCTTCCGGCGGCGTCTATGAAGATCCGGCCACCGGGGCGGCCGCCGCCGCGCTGGGCGGCTATCTGCGCGACCTCGGTTGGCCGCATGGCGGACACATCGACATCCTGCAAGGCGAGGACATGGGCGCGCCGTGTCATTTGCAGGTGCACATCGGCCAGCAAGCCGGCGCCTCGATCAGGGTGGCGGGCACTACCCGCATGCTGGGCGACTGAGGTTCGGACTGCGCCTCGATCCACGGCGCGGACCGTCGCGCTGTGACGCTGCTCAAAGGCGTGGGCGTGGCCGTCTGCACCATGCTTGGCCTGGCCGGCCCCGAGCTGACCGAGCAAGCGGCCGCCGCCGAACGCCATCCCGAACGGGCAGCAGGTAGGACCTCGGCGAATTTCTTCCGCGTCACGCAGACCCTTTTCCGCAGCGCCCAGTTAAGCGGGCGCGGCCGGGACGATTGCCTAAACCGGCTCGCCCCGCCACAGAAAGGCCGACAGGTCGACCGCGTCGCCTGACGGCACGCCTTCCGCCATCAGCCTCGCCGCCTGGTCGGGCACGGTGGCGAGCAGCTGGCCGCGCGCGGTGACGATGCGATGCAGCGGCAGGCCGGGCGCCACGCTGCGCTTGATGTAGCCGGGAATGGCGCGGACAAAACTGTTGTCGGCGCCGATCGCCAGCGCCACATCGCTGTAACGCACCACGCGCCCGGGCGGTATTGTCGGCACGAAATCGAGAAACTTTTGATAGGCCGATTCCGCCAGGGCGGAGTAGCGGCCTGGAACCAGTTCGAGCGTGTCGCCGCGCCGCAGAAGGCCGCCGCCGACGACGGTGCCGAGGATGCCGCGCCGCCCGATCATGCTCGCAAGATTGCCGACCAGCGGCTGGATCTGCTTGCATGGTTCGCAGTACATTGTCAGCCGGATCTCCACGCCGTCCCGGTTCGCAATCGCGCTGCCAGGTGCGAAGTGCTGCGGCGTGTTAGTCGCGATGACGATGTTTTCGCGCAACGCGCCGGGCGGCAGGTGCAAGGCGTCGAGCTCCGACGCCAGCATCACCAGCACCTGTCGCGGACTGAGCCGGTGGGCGTTGACGTCGCCTTCAATCCCCAAGGCGGTCACCAGTGTGAGCGAGTTCACCTCGGCCATCGCCTGGCCGTGGCGTGCTTTGACGAACAGCTGTTCTACCTTGGCCGGCATAACGACACTCCATCTATCGGGGATGAATTCCGTGGACGATCAGCATAGCTTACCGGGCCGGGTCTCGTCGGCCATTTCCCTCCAGTCACCGTCGTTCTCGCCCACCACCTGCTGTGTGCGCGCCAGCGACGCAAAAAAGGCGGCGATTGGACGCCCAAAGCCACTAATTTGTCCCGTTGCGCCACTCGCGCACACGGGGTGATCATTGACAATTCAACACGTAAAAACATTGAATTCAAGGAAGAAGCGTCCAGTCTTTCAGAGCGGGCCCAGACCTGCCATTCGATGTCTTTATGGGGAAAGAAGATATGGGCACCAAAGAGACAGCCATTCCACAATCAATTCAGGAGCTTTCAATGCAACGATTCAATCTGACGCGATCCCGCGTAGCCGCCTTGCTGCTGGCCGGCTCCGGCCTGGTCGCCTCCAGCCACGCTTTCGCCGTCGAAAACGGCCCGGCGCCGACCTTCAATAGCGTCCAGTCCGAAGGAACCTTCTCGGTGTCGACCCAGACAGTGCGCGGCGTTGGTTTCGGCGGCGGCACCGTGTACTCGCCGAATACCCCCGGCAAGTATGCGGTCATTGCGGTTTGCCCTGGCTTCACCGCGCGACAATCGTCGATTGCGCTCATCAGCCGCCGGCTGGCCACGCACGGTTTCGTGGTGGTGGCGATCGACACCAACAACGTGTTCGATTATCCAGCCAGCCGCGCCAACCAACTGTTGGCGGCATTGCGCACAGTGACGGCGCTGGCGACCGGCCCGGTGGCTGGCAAGATGGATACCAGCCGCCAAGGCGTGGCCGGATGGTCGATGGGCGGCGGCGGCGCGATGCTGGCGGCCGGCATGACCCCGGGACTGAAGGCTGGCGTGGCCTTCGCACCATGGTCGCTCAACAACAACGTGGGCAACTCGGCGGTGCCGATGGCCTACCTGGCCGGCACCGCCGACACGGTCGCGCCGGCCTATACGCATTCGACCGTGTTCTATAACGCCATGCCGTCGACGACGAAGAAAATGATCGGTGTGATCCAGGGCGCCGACCATTACTTCCCGGGCACCGCCAGCCAGCCGGCCAGCTACACGCAAGTGGCGTGGATGAAGCGCTTCCTCGACGGCGACACGCGTTACAGCCAATTCCTGAACGGCGATTCGCGTTTTGCCACCTTCCGCTCCACCGGACCGTTTTAATTAAGTAAAAGCGGGGCCGGCGAACCGGCCCCTTTTTGCCTGGTCCAATGGAGTGAACATGAAGACGAAGACGAAAAAGTGGCTCGGCGCCGCACTGGCGTCGGTTGCCGCCGCAGTGGGGATATTTCTGGTGGTGGACGGCCCGCAGGCCGGAGCCGATAGCCTTGGCGGCAGCCACGCCGTGGCGCCCGCCGCAGGCAATGGCGACACGCAAGCCCAAGCGGGCGGGAAGGGGCCGGGCCAGGCCGCTTCTTCAAACGCCTGGTCGCAGATCGCTTCGGCTGGCAACACCGTTGCCATGGGTTCACCGTTGAGCACGATGTCGCCGCCGGTGTTCGCCGCCGACAGCCGTGGCAAGCTGGTGCTCAACGCCGATACCCACGCCAACCTCGAGAAGCTGCTCCTCGAAGAAAATCCCGAGGCCATGCAGGCCAACCTGGACAAGACGTCCAAATCGCTGCCACCGCAGGCGGCGGCGGAACTCAAGGTGCTGACGGGACAATTTCAGCAGTACACCAAGGCGCTGACGCACACCATCCCGCCCGAGACCGCGCCCGAAACCGAGCCGGAACAATTGAAGATGCTCGACAGCCTGCACAGCCTGCGGGTGACGTATCTGGGCGCGGAGGCGGCGCAGGCGATGTTCGGCGAAGAGGAGGCGATGACGCGCAAGCTGGTCGGCATGATGGCCGCGCAAAAAGATCCCAATCTGACGCCGGAGCAAAAGGCTGAACGTGCTCAGGAAATGATGAACAACCTGCGCCCAGCCAAGCCCGCGCCGGCGGGCTGATCGGGGCGGCGACGTTACTGTGTGCCACAGCGCGCCTGATACTGCTTCGGCGACACGCCAAACCAGCGGCGGCTGGCGCGGAACAGCGTGCCCTGGTCCGTGAAACCGAGCATGTAGGCGATCTCCCCGGCCGAATAACGCTGTAGCGAGAAGTATTGTTGCGCCAGTGCGCGTCGGGTGTCGTCCAGTATCTTCTGGAACGTCGTGCCTTCTTCCTCGAGGCGGCGGCGCAAGGTGCGATCGCCCAGGCACAGCAACCGCGCTACTTCTTCACGCCTCGGCTCCCATCCGTGCAACTTCTGCGCGATCAAATCCTCGACCTTGCGGCTGATGCAATGATTGTCCAGACGGGTCAGGCATTGGCGCGCGAACTGCACATGAAACTTTTCCAGCGCGGGGTTATGGGTCGGCAAAGGCGCGGTCAGGTCGGCCGCCGACAATATCAGGCGGTTGGCGGCGGCGTTGAACCGGACCGGGCTTTGGAAGGCGTCCTGGTAGGGCTGCGGGTGGGCCGGTTCCGGATAGCTGAATTCCACAGACAACGGCGCGATGCACCGTCCCGATATCCAGCGCAGGAAAGACAGCAAGGTGAGCAGACTGAACTCGCTGCGCTGGCGTGGCACGGCGGTCTCGCCGCCGAACAGGCTCAGTTCGATCGAGTAGCGGCCCGCCGCCTCCTCGCGCAGCGCCAGCGACGCCGCTTCGCTGACCACGCGCATGTACCGCGCCAGGCACTCCAGGCTGGCCAGCAAATTGGAACACGACATCATCGCGTAGCCGACGACGTCGAAGTTGGGCACGGCGCCGCAACGCGGTTTGGCGATGCCGAGCATGGCGTTGCGGGAGCGTTGCACCGCCAGATCCCATAAACGGCTCACCTTTTCGTTGGAATAGCGCATGTTTGGCGTGTCGAGCTGGGACATATCGAGCCCGGCATGGTTGAACAGCGCCTGCACGTCCATTCCCTCAT
The DNA here is from genome assembly GCA_036387635.1 of Duganella sp. Classification (GTDB taxonomy): domain Bacteria; phylum Pseudomonadota; class Gammaproteobacteria; order Burkholderiales; family Burkholderiaceae_D; genus Rugamonas. The sequence continues at coordinate 6,730 of DASVTJ010000568.1, read as the reverse complement.
TCTGCAACACCTCCTTGATCCCTTTGACCCAGGCGGCTGATGTGGTACGGTTGCTCATGTGTTGGTATCCAGTCCAAGGTAGTCGTTGGCGTGCCCGCAACGCGCAAACCCACGCCGCGCACGACGAGTGCTCTCTTTGGAGAAATGCTAACGGCAGTAAATGTTATCAAATATACTGCTCGATTCGGCAATTGTAGCGAGATTACCAGACTCGACTGCGACAGATGCCACGAATATCGACGGGAAGCAACCCGGTGGCGCGGCCCGCGCACTCAATAATCGAACGTTCCGTTGGGCTTTTGCTCGATTACGGGGGAAGCACGGCCGCGACCGCCATCGCGACCCTGTTGCGCCCGGCCTCCTTGGCTTGGTATAGCGCGCTGTCGGCTTGCTGGATCAGCTGGCTGGAGCTCCATGTGCTGTTCTCGGCCAGCGTGGCCACACCGATACTGATGGAAGTTGGGATCAACTGGTCGCCCGTATCGACCGGCTCGGCGCAGATCGCAGTCCGGATACGCTCAGCGATGACGAGGGCATGGTCAGCAGTGCAGGCCGGCAAGACAAGCATCAGCTCTTCACCGCCGTAGCGGCCCAGTGAGTCGTATTCGCGCATCGCTCGTCCCATGCGGCTCGTCACTTCGCGCAGGACCGCATCGCCCGCCGGGTGGCCGTACTTGTCATTGATGTGCTTGAAATGGTCGAGGTCGGCAAATAGCAGCGCGAGCCCGCGCTGTTCGCGCTCATGCCTGGCAACTGCTTTTTGCAATATATCCATAATGGCTCCGCGGTTGTAGACCCCGGTGAGCGCATCGTGCGTGGCCTTGAGCCGCAGCGCCTGTTCGAGCTCGCAGATGCGTTTCCCCGCACGCACCCGTACTTCGAACTCGGCCACGTCGAACGGCTTGCTGATGAAATCGTCGGCCCCGGCGTTCATGGCCTCGACCACGAACTCGGTTTCGCGGCGCGCCGTCAGCATGATGATGTACGTGTAGCTGTCGGTGGCGTTGGCGTTGGCGCGAATCGTGCGGCACAGGTCGATACCGTCCATGCCCGGCATCATCCAGTCGAGGATGGCCAGCATCGGACCATCCTTCCCATGCAAGATGTCGTGCGCACGCTGGCCGTCGGGCACCGCGACGACCTCGTAGCCCCAGTCCTGCAATGCGTCTTCCAGATAGAGAAGCGAAACCGGATCATCATCGGCAATTAAAATTTTCATGTCGGCTCCGCGAGCAGTTGGGCGATATCTACAGACAGGGCGGCACAGGCCAGCTTGACCGCTTCCACGGGCGCTGCGACGCTGGCGCCGTTCTGGTCGCGCGCGCACTGTTCCAACGCCGTGGCGGCATCGACGGTGCGCTGGGCGCCGACCGTGGCGGCCGCCCCTTTGAGCCGGTGCGCGGTCCGCTCGAGCGTTCGCAGATCGGCGCTTGCGGCGGCGGAATCGAGCGTTGTCAGCGTCGGCGTCAACTCGTCCAGGAACAACGCCAGCATTTTGCGCACCAGGCTGTTTTTCCCGCGCGCGCGCCGCTGCAGGCTGGCCAGGTCGAAGTTTTCGAATGGCGCTACCGCGACGTCTGGCACGGAAGGGACTGCGCCCACGACAAAACTTTCCAGGCGGGCAAGCAGCTGGTCGGGGTCGATGGGCTTGGCCACGTAGTCATCCATGCCGGCGGCCAGGCACAGGTCGCGGTCTTCTTTCATGGCATTGGCGGTCAGCGCAATGATACGGATATGGCGGTCCCCGCCTTGTTCGCGGCGGCGAATTTCCCGCGTGGCTTCATAGCCATCCATGATGGGCATTTGGCCATCCATCAAGATCGCGTCGAATGCCACGGTGTCGAGCAGGGCGAGCACTTCGAGGCCGTTGTTCGCCAGCGCAAAGAAATGTCCGCGCGAACGCAAAATTTCACTGACCAGCATTTGATTGATGGGATGGTCTTCGGCCACGAGCACTTTGAGCGCGCGAGCGGGCTCGGCAGGAATGGCGTGGACACGGTCGGGCCCACGCTGGACCGTCGTGAGCGCGGTGCCCGTGCAGGCGACAATCGTATCGAACAATTCGGATTGCTTGATTGGTTTTCTCAGGAAGTGGGTGATGCGCAGCTCCGTGCAACATTCCTCGTCGCCCGCGGCATGGTTCGACGATAGCATCATGATGATGGGCTTCTCGGCCCCAGGCAGCGCACGGATGGTCTTGGCGAGCTGAAAACCGTTAAAGCGGGGCATCTGCGCGTCGAGCAGGATCAGCGGAAACGGCGCGTTCGCGGCATTGGCTCTGTCAATCGCGCGCAGCGCCTCCTCGCTGTCGGGCACCAAGGTTGGATGCATGTTCCAGCTCTCGAGAATATCCCCCAGTATCACGCGGTTCGAACGATTGTCATCGACCACCAACACATCCATGCCCTTGAGCAGGGCCGGGCTGGTGGCCGGCGGCACTTGCGGCGCGTCGAGGGCCGGCTGGAGGCGGGCGGTGAAGTGGAACACGGTGCCTTGGCCCAGCGTGCTCACCACCCATACTTTCCCGTCCATCAAGCCGACCAGCTTGGTAACAATGGCCAGGCCGAGGCCGGTGCCGCCATAGCTGCGGGTGGTGGAATTGTCGGCCTGCGCGAACTCCTCGAAAATGTGGGCCTGCTTTTCAGGGGCGATGCCAATGCCGGTGTCGGCGACGCTGAAATGCAGCTGAAGGCCGGCACTGGCGTTCTCGCTTTTTTCCAGCGCGACGCGCAGGACAACTTCGCCTTCGCTGGTAAATTTGATGGCATTGCCGGTGAGATTGATGAGGATTTGGCCCAGCCGCCCCGGGTCGCCCATCAGCCACTGCGGCACGTCGGGCGCGACATGGTAGGTCAGTTCGAGCCCCTTGTCGCTGGCCGCCGCGGTGAATGCCTTGAGCGTGTCGCCGATGGCCTCGCGCAAGTCGAACGGCACCGCGTCCAGCTTGAGCATGCCTTCCTCGATCTTGGAGAAATCCAGGATATCGTTCAGCAGGCGAAGCAGGGAGTCGGCCGATGCCCTTACCAGTTGCATGTATTCACGCTGCTGGCTACTGAGTTCGGTTTTGAGGACCAGTGCGGTCAGACCGATCACGCCGTTCATCGGGGTGCGGATTTCGTGGCTCATGTTGGCCAGGAAGGCGCTCTTGGCCCGGGTCGCCGCTTCGGCCGCGTCTTTGGCGCGGTTGAGTTCTTGTTCCACGCGGTTGCGCTCGGTAACGTCGTGCGCCACGGCATACACGGTGGCCGAGTCGACGATCGGTACCGCCTGCCACGACAGCCAGCGATACGAGCCATCCTTGCAGCGGTAGCGGTTTTCGAAGGTGACGGTCTGGCTGCCGTGCGTGAGACTGGCGCGCTCGTCGGCGGTGGCGCCCACGTCGTCCGGGTGAACAAAGTCGGCATAGGGGCGTGCCAGCAATTCGTCCCGGGTGTAGCCGAGCACCCGTTCCCAGGCCGGATTGAGACGCTTGAAATAGCCGTCGAACGATGCGATGCACAACAGGTCCGGCGACAGGTCGAAGAAGCGGTTCAATTCTTCCTCCGCCAGGCTGTGGCCGGTGATATCGCTGTTGATAATCAAGGTGACCGGCTCGTGGGTATGTTCGTCCACCAGCCGGGCCTGGCGCGATGCCACGACCACGCGCTTGTGGTCACGGCGCAGTTGGACCAGCTTGCCGTCCCAGCGCCCGCTCGCGCCCAGCGCGGCCTCGATCTCGCCCGGCTGGCTGCCGGTCGTTGCGCTGAGCAGTTTGGCGAAATGCTGTTGCAGCGCCTCGGCTTGGCTCCAGCCGTACATTTCCGTCGCCCCACTGTTCCAGTAGACAATCGCCCCGTGCCGATCGAGCACGATGATGGCGTCGTGGGCGAGGTCGAGCAGGTCGGCCTGGCGCTGCAATGCCTGGGTGCGATCGCGCACGCGCTGTTCCAGCTCGGCGGCGTTGGCGCGCAGCTGGGCTTCCTTGTCGCCGATGGCGTGCGCCATGCGTTGAAAGGCGCTACCCAGCTCGCCGAGCTCGTCGCCCGTCGCGGCAGGCATGGTGACGCCGGTTTCACCGCGGCCAAAGCGCAGCACTGCCTCTTGTAGCGCGTGTACCGGCCGGGTGATGGTACGTGCCAGCCATACGGCCAACAGCGAACTGCCCAGCACCAGCAAAGCTCCGGTAATGATGAGGCCCTCGCGGAAATCGCGTACCAGCAGGGCGGCTTCCTCTTTATCAATCTTAGTGATAAGGCCGAGTTTGTGGCGTGGTAGCCAGCGGTACACGATAATCGACGGTACGCCCCGGTAGTCGTTGGCAAACAGCACGCCGCTGTTGCCGGCCAAACAGCGCTTGACCGCTTCGGTGTGCACTTCCTTGCGCAGCACCGCGTTACTGTCGATAAATCGGGGTTGGGTAACGAACTGGAATGCGGGATTGACAAGGTACACATCGTCCGCATGGTGCAGGCCGCTGCGCTGGCGAACGATGCTGCTCAGGTCTTTCAGGTCGATCCATCCGAGCACTACGCCTTTTAACGCGCCGTTGCCATCGAACACAGGCGTACTGACCACGCTGGCCGGCCCGTTAACCAGGCTCGACAGCGCAGGTGCCTCGATATGATAGGCCGACTTTCCTGCGACGAAATACCGCTCGGCGGCAACGCTGCGCCCTTCGAGCGCTGGCGTGGTGGCGGCGATGATTCGACCACTGGCGGGGTCGGCAATGGCAAGAATCAGAAACTGGCTTTGTGCCGATTGCGTGCGGGACTTCAGCTCCGCGGTGATCTGGGCCCGCACTTGGCGCGAAGCAGCGGAGTCAGGTTGGGCCGCCTGTCGCTGCAAGGCGGCAAGCAACATGGGCGAGGCTGCAAGCGCCTCGACCCGCTCTTCGTGGCGCTCGCTCAGCCGGTTGATCTGGGCTTCCTTCTGCAGCGCCGAAGACAACAATTCCGAAACGGCAGCGGCCTCCAGCGCCTCGCTTCCGCTGTTGTAGGCCAGGATGCCGATCACTGCCAGCAGTCCCAGACCGAAGGCGAGAAAAACCCCGGTAATCCTTTTTGTAATCCCGAGCCGGCGCTTCATGTCTGCACCGGGGCGGCCAACGGTTTACCGCGGGTTCGGCGGCGCCATCCGAGCAACAGGGCAGTGGCTCCGGCGCCGAGCAGGGCCGCTGGTAGCCAGATTTCGAGGACGTTGACGCGGATGCGCTCGGCCTGTGCTTGCTGGAGCCTGCTGGCCTTGGTCTGGGGCGTGTAACGGCCTTTCCATTCATAGATGTTCGCCACGCGTTGGTCGCCTGGGGCCGCTACCAGGAAGCTGACGCCTTCCTCCCTGTAATCGACAACGATGCCCGACGTCGGCTCTATCCACAGAGTCCCCTCGGCATTGGTCAGGACCCGGTAGCGCCCTGGGACGTCCGGCAGATGGGCGTAGCCAGCCGTTTCATCGAGCGCCTTGGCGGTGAAGGAAAACACGAACACTGTCATGGGACCAATGCGTTCCGCACGCAGGAAAACGGCATCACAATTGCCGATGAACTGAGGATCCCAGTAACGGTAGTTTTTGGCCTGGGTATGCAGGGGAAACAGAAAAGCTCCGTGGCGCACGGTGTCCCCGTAGCCAGGCAGGTTCTCGCGGGTATAACGGTCTACACCGAACACGGCGCTGGACTCGAACTGCACCTGGCCGGCGGCATTGGTCCAGTGGATGTCGCCCTGGAGGATGCCGTGCGCGGCCGAGGTCACCAGCATCTGGTCTACCCGCCGCGCCACCATCGTTGATTCAGTCCAGGGCGCCACGGCGTTGTCGCGCGCACGCGTGGTGGCGTTGAAGCTTGCCTCGCTGGTGTAGTCGGAGGGAATGCGCTCCAGACGCGGAGTAATATAAAAATACTGGAGGGCAGCCAGCAAGCAGCAACCAAGACCGGCGGAAAGAAAGCGCACATCCATAGCTGCTGATCCTTCCGTCGAGGGAGATGAGGCTGCACATTTGTCTGATCGTAACAGGAAAATAGCGGCAAAGTAAGCCGCGCCGGGTGATCGGATCCAACTCCATGGCGAGACCGCAGAGATGCGCGCCCTTGGTGTTGCGCCGACGCGAAAGTGAACGGCGGCTCAGGCGTGAAGGTCTTGCCTCCGCCTAATCCGATCAGCGAAATTCAGATCGGTAGTTTGCCTGAGCAAAATATTGCCCACTTGGGTAATGTTGTGGATATGCGGACGCAAAAAAAGCTTACGCGCCGAAGCAGGTAAGCCTGATCTGTACTGCTGAATTCGGTGGTAGGCCGTGCGGGATTCGAACCTGCGACCAACGGATTAAAAGTCCGCTGCTCTACCAGCTGAGCTAACGACCCCCGAAAGAGGCCGTATTATATACAGCCGTCCGAAAAGTGCAAAGGGTTTTCTGGAATCATTTTATGGCGTCCTTCATCCCCAGCGCGGCCGTCACCTTCAGCACTTCCTCGGCCGTGGTCGCGCCTTCCTGGATTTTCATGGCGCCGGCGATGCGCAGCGGCTTCATGCCATCGGCCACGCTTTGGCGGCGCAGCGCATGCACGTCGGTCTCCTCGCGCACCTGCTCGCTGAAGCCCTCGGTCACCATCAACAGCTCGTACAGGCCGGTGCGGCCGCGATAGCCGGTCAGGCGGCATTCCGAGCAGCCGACCGGACGGTAGATCGTGGCCGGCTTCGGCAAGTCCCAGTCGGCGACGATGCTGTGCCACATCTCGTCGCTCAGTTCGCCGTCGTCG